>DMKD01000318.1:5561-33648 GCA_003454605.1 Spirochaeta sp.
ACGACCCCGAGCGGGATCGCTATAACGATGCCTAGAATTATACCAAGCAGAGCCAGGCTGATAGTAAGCGGAAAACGTTCAAATATCAGCTCACGCACCGGCTCACCTGAGATCAATGATTCACCAAAATCGAAGCGCACAATATCCAGTAACCATTCAGCATACTGTGCCCCTATAGGTCGATCGGTCCCTATCTTGGCTCTAATAGCGGCGATCTCCTCATCTGATGCATCAATACCTGCGATTACAAGAGCCGGATCACCTGGAATTACCCTTATGACGAAAAATATGATTGTTGAAATTATCAGAACAGTTACGATAAGCCTTAGAATTCGCTTTAGAATGAAAAATAAAAACCCCATTTAGTTCCCTGTTTCAAGTTATTGTTTTACAGTAAAAACATCCTAGTAAAACGGTCTTGATCATGTTAAATTATAAACTACCGTCGGTAAAGCATTATTTGCTTTTCCTTTGAATTCCTCCGTTACTTCAGCGAGAAGCTCTTCGCTGCTTCCAAAATGAGGAAAATGACAAAGAGCAAGATGCCCTACATCTGCTTCCCGAGCCAGGCGGCCGACCTCACCGGCTGTCAGATGCCCCTCGACCATACCTGCAAAGCGGTTAAAAAGGCTTGCCTCGCAGAGCAGCAGGTCACAACCCGATGCAAAGTCGACGAGGGCGTCATTCCAGCCGGTGTCACCAGTATACACCAGCTTTCTGCCCCCTGCAGAAAGCTTAATCGACAAACCTCCGTCCGGATGAGGATTATCAAGAAACTCGCAGCTGAAGGGGCCGATTAAAACAGGCTCATAGGATGAAACGGCTCTGCGCTCAGTGTAGTTATGGTAGGTTAATTTCTCAAAGAATGGTTTTCCGGCCTGTCCGTATATAGGCATAACGGCATCTCTGTTACCGAGATCGGTCTGAACTTTGACAGCATGCTGAAGAACTCCGATATCGGTTGTGTGATCAGGATGGTAATGTGAGAGAAAGACAGCATCAAGCTCATTCACGTCAATATATTTTTGAAGATTTATAAGAACAGCCGAACCTATATCAAGCATCATGGAAAAACCATCATGCTGAAGCAGATAACCCGAGGATGGATTATCTGCAGCTGGATAGGCCCCCATCGAGCCGATTACGGTTAGTTTCATTTCATCCACTCAAGAAAGGGTTTTACACCCCTGACGTCCGGTATTATGCCGCATCCTTTCAGCTCCTCGACGCCGAAATTGCCGAAGCGGTTGATGATACAGCAATCCATTCCCACTGAGCGGCTGCCTACGGCATCATCGTAGTAATTATCGCCGACGTAAAAACCTTTTTCCGGGGTGGACCCTGACTGTTCAAAGGCAATTTCAAATATCTCAGGTTCCGGCTTTGAGACACCTACCTCGGAACTGATGATTATAGTGTCAAAATACCCGGTCAGCCCGTGCTCATCGAGCAGCGACTTTGCGGATTTATCCCAGTTCGAGATTACACCGAGCTTGTATCCGCCCGCCTTAAGATCCGCCAGAACCGGCCGGCAGTAGGCATAGGCCTCCCACTGCCTCGGCTGAGCATGTCGGATAGCCATCCAGCGTTTTATGATATCGTTTATATCGATATGTATTCCAATCTCATAATTCATCCGGCCTATAAACCAGGGCATGTAAACAGCTGGTTCAACCACGCCGAACATACCATGAAATTCTCTCATGAACAGTTTGTCGGCGAAATGAAATCCCCTATCAATTTTATCAAGAGAGATTTCAATCCCAATCTGCTTCAGAGCCTGCCTGTATGCATTTTCCCGATTCAGATATAGAAGAGTGTAACCAAGATCAAACCAGACATATTCCTTCATTCATTCTCCTATTTATTATCAAGTGCACCCTTTATGAAACCTGCAAACAGCGGATGCGGATCGGTAGGCTTTGATGTAAATTCCGGATGAAACTGCACTCCGGTACTCCAGCAGTGATCGGGCCACTGAACTGATTCAACAAGCTTGTTACCGGGTGTGGTTCCCCCCACTATCAGTCCTGATTCTTCAAGGATCTCACGGTATTTAACTGAAACCTCAAAGCGGTGCCGGTGACGTTCATGAATGAGAGGACTTCCATAGCATTTGCGAATAAGACTGCCGTCTTTTAGATGTGATTCTCCGCGGCCGAGGCGCATTGTTCCCCCATAGTCTTTAACATCCACCTGCTCAGCAAGAAGACTGATTACAGGAGCCTCACAATCGGGTACGAATTCGGTGCTGTCAGCATCCTCAAGCCCCGCAACGTTTCTCGCGTATTCGATTGTCATAATCTGCATACCGAGACATATCCCAAGCGTCGGCAGATTATTTGTTCTTGCCCACTTTGCAGCCATAATCATGCCTTCTACTCCGCGTTTGCCGAAACCGCCGGGGATCAGAATGCCATCAACCTCTCTGAGAACAGATCCGATATCATCGCTCTTCTCAAGATCTTCAGAGTCTATTCTGACTATTTCAACTTTAACCTGATTTGCAATTCCGCCGTGAACCAGAGCTTCATTTATGGATTTATAAGAATCACTCAAATTGATGTACTTTCCAACCATACCGATTTTTACGGTGTCTTTGGGGTTTTTATAGATATCGACAACATTTTCCCATTTGGACTTATCAACATCATTATATTCCAGCTCAAGTTTCTTAAGCACAATCTCATCGAAGCCCTGACGTCCATAGACGAGAGGAATCTCATAGATAGTTCCGTCTATATCATATGCTGAGATTACCGAATCCTTATTTACGTTCGTAAACAGTGAAATCTTTTGCTTCATCTCATCATCAAGGGGCTTCTCGGAACGGCACAGCAGCACATCGGGCTGAATACCTATTTCACGCAGAGCTTTAGCCGAATGCTGGGTGGGTTTAGTCTTGAATTCTTCACCGGCAACCATTGGCACCAGAGTTAAATGAACGTAAACGATATTCTCACGGCCTACATCGTGACCAAACTGTCTGGCCGCTTCAAGATAGGGAACCGACTCTATATCGCCTACCGTTCCACCGATTTCAATGATTGTTACCTCAGCATCATTATCATTGCCGGCTACTACGATCCGTCGTTTTATCTCGTCAGTTATATGCGGTATAACTTGAACGGTCCGGCCCAGATACTGCCCCTCACGTTCCTTTCTGATTACTTCCTGATAGACCTGACCCGTGGTGATAGATTGTTTCTGACTGACCGGGGATGATGTAAATCTGTAATAATTACCTAAATCAAGATCGGTTTCAGCACCATCGTCCGTAACATAGACTTCACCGTGCTGGTAAGGGCTCATAGTTCCTGCGTCAACATTAAGATAGGGATCTATCTTAACCATACATACACGAAGGCCATGACATTCCAATAGAGTTCCTATTGAGGCGGCGGCAAGCCCCTTTCCAAGGCTGGAACATACTCCGCCTGTGACAAATACATACTTCTTCATGTGGATATATTATCCAGTTACTGCACCTCTATGTCAAACCAAAACTGGTGCTTTTCACATCTTATTGAGGTAATGGAGAAAATCAGGTCTGGAATTCACGCTCAGTATCTGATCGGCCATTTCCGCTCATCACCATAACCGAAGCGGCGCATTAATTCACCGCAGTGATAGTTCATTGTTTCAACAAGCCTGCTGTTCCACTTCCTCCAGTCGGGCAGCAGGCGTTTACTTGCTGCGGCGTGGATTCTGGTATTTAAGAGTTCAGGTTTAAGTTCATAGCTGCATTTAAACCCGTCTTTGAAATTGGTTGCAAAATCCAGTATTTCGGTAAAATATTTCTCACGTAATTGCCGATCGAACAGATCCTCATATCTGAATATTTTTACATTCGGAACCTTTTCCATTAATTCAAAGGCCCGGTTATTAACATTCGCATAGTACCAGCAGTACTTCTCAAACCTGCTCATCTTTTTCCACCTGCCGGCACAAGGGTCATCGGGGAAATTAAAGGCCCTCACGCTGAGATTTATCGAATCCCAGTCCCATATGCCGTATAGATGATAGGCGTGAGAATTGACGGCACTTCGGATCCATGTTCGAGGATCCCGCATTATCCAGATAACCTTTGAGTTTGGAAAAAGCTCAACGATAAGGTCTAGGACACCGTATATAATATGATTTGATTCGATATACAGACTTGAACGGGATTGTTCGATATACTCAAGCCTGTTCTCAATTATATATTTCCTCGCTTGCTCATCCCCGGTTATTCCCCTGTGCCGGGTAGTCGACAGCTTGCCCAAACTGTAGCATTCACGGTACTGTCCCCACAGCATCTTCGGTCCTCCGAATTTGGCCATCTTCCTTATCCAGTCGACGGGCATTGACACCCGGGTAGTATCAGGCTCATGAACCGATTGACAACCTTGTATCATCTGCGACATTGTTTCACCGAAGAATTGCGTTCCTGTTCTTCCCGTGGAGCTTAAAAAAATACAGTGTTTTTGACTGACCGCCACTTCCTCTCCCTAGCTTACAATGAAGCCATCATTTTTCATTACGGGCTTGTTATACAGCATTCGGCTGCCGTCAGGACGGGTACAGCTTTTTCCGGCTCCTTCCACAACCGCATGCGCGGCCGCAGTATCCCATTCCATGGTCGGTCCGAATCGCGGATAAACATCGACAGCTCCTTCGGCCGCAAGGCAGAATTTCAGACTGCTGCCGGCGGTTACAACATCGATATCGGTACAACCGCGGCTCTCAGCTTCCTGCTTCACCCAGCTGTCAAACCTCGAAGACCTGTGCGAGCGGCTTCCGGCTGCCCTGAGTCGGTGCTTATCACCTGACTGTTTGAGCGGCAGGCGCAACCTGTGTTCAAGATCTGGATCGGGTATCTGCGTCTTGTAGGATCCCCATTCCCTGCCGCCGAAATAAACAAGCTTCTTAACCGGCAGGTACACAATACCGAGGCGGGGGCGATCTTTTTCTATGAGTGCAATGTTTACAGTGAACTCGCCGTTTCGTTTGACAAACTCTTTTGTTCCGTCAAGCGGATCAATCAACCAGAAATATTCCCAGTCTCTGCGTTCGTTATACGGGGGGATCTCGCCCTCTTCAGACAGGACGGGATATCTATTCCCTCTGAAATCCTCCAGCAGCAGGGCCTTTGAAATGACATTGTGAGCAGCCTGATCCGCTGCCGTAAGGGGTGAATTATCATCCTTGAGTTCTACTTTAAAATCACCGGAATAGATCTTCATAATCTCATTTCCGGCATCAATTGCGATCTGTGTTAATTTACTGAATAGTTTTAGATCTTCCATAAATATATTAAAAATCTATTATTGATTTCCTGCAATTCACTCATCAAGCGCCATATAGCGGCAGACCTTCTCAAGCTTACGTGAAATCAGCAGAAATACAACATCCGGCAGTCCGGCTGATTTAATCTCATCCTGAAAATAACTCTCAATTCTATCACGCAGTTCGTTGATTGAACCTATCTGCTTATCAGATTCTTTCAGCATCAGTTTGATTCGTTCAATTCCAAGTATTTCTTTCTTTAGAAGGCCGATGTTTTCAAGGAATACATATTCTGTAATTTCATGCTCCTGCAATCGCTTCGCAAGAACATTTTCGCTGAATTCAAGATCGTAAATAAGGTCTTCAAGTTCTATCTTAAGAATTTCAAGGTACTTTCTGGTTTTAGTTTCCATGCAAGCCTCCTAAGATCATTATAGAAACTCTTTAAATGAAAAGCAAGAAATGTTATTATAAATTGATATGAATGCCTGCTCTGATAAAAAACCACGACGTCTGATTCTAATCCTGCTGTTCTCCACCGTCATCTTTCCTTTTATTCTGACCGCTGAAGGTATTACAATACTCAGGCATAACAACCGGACCGAACTTCTGATCGATACAGCTGGAATCTTAAAACCTGAAAACAGCTATATAGAACTTGAAATCGCCGGGGAAGGAACCATAGAGCTAAATAATGGACAGGAAAGCAAAATTTTGAGGTTTTCCGCCGGGAAAAAGGCAGAGAAGATCTATCTGCACACAGATCTTACAAGAATATTCCCCGAATCAATCTCTATTACAGAGACAAACAAGGATTTTGATATCCTATCAGCCAGGATTATATATGAACAACAGCCCTCATCGGTGCATCCGGCAGATATAGGACATATTATTTTTTCCAATTTTGCTGAAAATAATCCTGAGGGTTGGAATGTATACAGCTGGAATCTGATTCCCGAGGTGCTGATCTTCGATACCGTCGACTATGTTGTCCAGTCGCGATTATTCAAACGTCTTGCTTTCTTTGTCGAAAAACCGGGATACACCGGCAGATTGGTTCCAAATGAAGAACTTGAAGGCAAACACGGTTGGAATGCCCACGATTACAGACCGGAAGATCTTGCGGAATTTTTCAACATGGCTGAGAAAACAGTCTTCCCGCTCAACCGGGAAGAGCTGGTACTGCGCACCCTGCTTCTTGATCATGGAATCATAAAAACTGCCGATTCAAAAGGCGGATTTGAGGCCGGCCGGGGCGCCGTGCTATCAGTTTCACGGGAGACCCTGCCGAATTGGCGGTACCGCTTTCTTACCCACGAATGCCTGCACGGTATATTTTTTACTGATAGTGTATACAGAGATGAAATGCGCGAAGCCTTTGCCGAACTGAAGCCTGAAGAGGTTGAATTCTGGAAACATCTGCTCGATTACAGGCGCTACGATGTTGACAACTCTTATCTGCTTGTTAACGAATTCATGGCTTACAGCCTTCAACAACCGGTAGAAGAAATAGATGAATATTTCAAAGGTTTTTTATATAAGCGTATGATTGCGGCACGGCCATATGAAAGTGATTTTGTAGAGAATTTTGACCGGAATTTCCCCGATTCGTTCACATCGGCGGTTACAAAAATAGAAAAAATACTTTATTCTCATACTGGTCGGATTTCCGGGCATCTTGCGAACCTATATCCGGCTGAGGTTGAAAGCTCATTTTTTGATCTTTTTCCTCGAATATAAAGAAATAGTAAAAAATATTGATACAATAATTGTTGGCCAATAAAACATTTTACGCACTGGCGGGAGCATTGTCACATGTCAACTAACAGGAAATGGATTCCAGCAAGGAAGACTCATCTGCATTATTACGATGATATACCCTTATACTACCGAACCCCCTCTGGAAATATCTCTCTTTACAAACCGGCAGGACTGTCGTTTACTCACGAAAGCCTGGAACGGAAATATGCAATTGATGAATTTTTTATTCATCCTAAAAACAGGCTTGAGAGCATTGAAGCAGCCCAGAAAGGATTCAATTCTGAACTCAAAAGCCATTACACCAATTCCGACATCACCGATTTAAAGAATTCTCTGACTGATCTTGTTGAAGAAACCCTTACTGCCCCCAGAGCCGGTGGGCTGGCCAGGGTTCCGCAGACTGTTAATCAGCTGGTTGACGGATTTTCATTCAATCCGACTGTAATTAGAAATTTAGCTAAAATTTCATTCAACGATTATACGACTGCACTGCATTCAATAAATGTAATGGCCCTCACTCTAGGCTACTGTTATTATGTGTCGCTTCCGGAAGACGAAACGAGGAAGCTCGGTCTTGCAGCCCTGCTTCATGACGTCGGTAAAACCGAAATTCCGGCACACATCCTCAAGGCATCAAGACCTCTCACTGATAAAGAATTTGAAAAAGTCAAATCACACACAACCCTCGGCTATGAAATACTCAATGCCTACAAAGAGGATGAAATCTCTGAGGCTTCATTAGCCTGTATTGAGCATCATGAAAAACTCGACGGCTCGGGTTACCCCGAGGGGAAGCAGATCATATCCTACATGGGCAGAGTTCTTGCGATTGTGGATTGCTATGAGGCGATAACAAACGATGACAGACCCTACCGGACAGCACTGAGTCCTCTAAATGCCCTTGAGCTGATCAAAAAAGACGTGGACGACGGCAAACTCGATGCTGAAATATTCAGAGACTTTGCATACAGTCTGACTAATTTCGACAAGCGAAAATTAAAATAATCTGCTCAGAATGCTCCAAGCTGACAATCCCTGATATTAATATCCATCTCATCGCATACTGATGCAGCCTGCCTCTTCGAACAGCCCGATGCCTCAGCCGCCTGCCACAGCTTAAGGCAGCCTATTCCATCATCATCTGCGGCAGCCTTAATTGCGGCTCTCACAACATCATGATTTTGCGGCAGTGCTGATTCAACCTTTCCGTGATCTTTTCCGCCGTGACCGAAGAGGCCTAACTGGCAACCGTTTATTCTTATTTCAAGCAGATCAAGAGTCTTACCGATAACGGCCGGACTGACATCGGCTTCCAACGCAGCATCATGTGCCGCCCTGCAGCTTATCTTTTCATTTCTGACTCGTTTCTTTACGGCAGCAGCCGCGCCGTCGTCTATCTCCGAATCTTGCTGGTGTTTTCCCGCGTAATGTCCTTCATCCTGATGCATTCTGTACTCCTGTACTGGAAAAGTCAGTTCCAGCTGTTTTTAATAATACTGCCTTCTTCATTGTCCTTAACGACAGTGATGAAGGTATCGATTTCCTGTTTGAGCTCCTCAACATGCGAGATCACACCCACAGTCCGGCTCTCTTTTTTCAATGACTTCAGACTGTCGAATACCAATACGAGTGATTCGCGATCAAGCGAGCCGAAGCCCTCATCAAGAAAAAAGAATCCCGATCGCTCCCGGCCTATGCTGTCTGCAAGCGCGAGTGAGAGAGAGAACGCAGCCTGAAAGGTCTGTCCTCCCGAAAGTGTTTTCACCGAACGGGTTTTCCCCTCATTCAGATAATCCCTTATGATAAAGTTATTTGCCTCATCAAGTTCAAGCCTCAGCGATTCGCGCGTAAGCTTTCTGAATCTTACATTCGCTGCCTCGCATAGATCCCTCAGATATATTGTAGCTGCAAAATCAATAAACTTCTTCCCTTTAAAAACATTTTTCAGCAAGCTGAGATTTTTGCCTCGCAGAAGAAGCGTCTCAGCCTCAAGTTCAAGTTCCTTCTTCCGTTTCAGACGTGTCCTGAGTCCTTCCATAATATTACCGAGCTCTCCAAGCCGCGTAATAGTTTGTTCGTACTCCGTCTTCAGCCGGCGATTATCTTCAGCGGCCTGAAGAAGGGATGCCGGCTCGAAAACCCGGTCACCCAAGCTGTCTTCGAAATTCAAGATCTCAGCCTTAAGCCCTGTGAGCTCTTTCTCAAAGGCCTCAACTGCTGTGCGTTCAGCCCTCGTATCAATATCCAAACTCAAAACTGCGCTCACCGCTTCTATACCGGAATAATCAGATGATGCAATGCTCTGGTCAAGTTCAGTTTCAGCCGCCGCCCTGTTTTTTTCTAGCTCGGCCGCCTGTTTTTCAAGGAGCTTGAGTTCGGCAGAATTCTTCTCGCTCTGTACAGCAGAATCCTTCTTCCGCTGCTCAGCTGATTTATAGCTTTCTTTAACCGAAGCCGTCTTTCGCCTCAGCTCTGATGCCCATTCGGCCAGGTCTGTCGCTGCAGCGCCTCTATGCTCTTCAAGGAAATCTTCATCAATCCGGGATTCGGTATTTTCGATTTTTGCTTCAGTCCCCGCAAGAGCAAGCTTCAACCTACCCTGCCCGTCCACAAGCCCTGCAATATCTATATTAAGACGCTCCTGTTCCGCGGCAAGCTTTACCGACTCAGTCTGAAGTTTTTCGCGTAGAGTGCGTGCTCGCGTAAACCGCTCAAATTCAACCCTGAAACGATCCTTTTCATCCGGTCCGAAATCTTCCCCGGTAAAACCAACTGCAAGTTCTTCACGCTCAGCCTCAAAGCTCTTCAATTGTTCAGCCGCAGACTCAATCCTTCCTGAAAGTACTGCCGATTCATTTTTCAGGTCCTGAAACTCTGTCAGCCGCTTTTTCAGAGCGGCTCGCTCTTCGGCCAGTGCTGCTGATTCCGTCTGAATCAACCCGTCATCCTGAGCTCCGGCTGTTGCGGGTGCCGGATGCTCAAGCGCCCCGCATACCGGACATGGGCTTCCGTCCTCAAGCTGCTCGGTCAGCCGGCCGAGACCCTTCATGATTTCGGCGTCCAGCTGCTTCTTCCCCAGCTGCTCTTCACGCTCAAAAAATGCGGCTTGCTCAGCCTCTAAGGCGTCATATCCTTCAAGTACAGTATTGAGGCTGTTCAATTCAACTCTCAGCTTTTCAAGCCGTTTCCTGCCGGTCATTATGGATTCATCCATACCGGTCAACGATGTGAATCGTGTATTCAGGCTGTTCATAACCTCAAAAGACATACTGCCCGCATCTTCAGCACCGGCCACCGCGCGGGTTTCTTCAAGTCTTCCCGATATGTGCTCTTTAGTGAGTTCCGCCTCTTCCAGCACCGACCGTCCTGATTCGATCTCATCTGACAGCCTCATGGATTCCAGCCGGGCATTATGCAGCGCGGAAAGCTCATCAAACCATCCAGCCTGTCTTTCCCATCGCTCAAGCTCCAAATATTCCGGTTCAATCAGATTAAACTGGGCTTCAGCCTCTGCAAGACTGTTTTTACCTGCGTCCACCCTGTCCCGGGTCTCTACAACCCTTCGCTCTCCTGATTCAACGTCAGCTTCAAGCATCTTCAGGATATCGAGACGAGATTTAAACTTTGCGAAACAGTCCTCATAGACATGCAGATCGGCCTTTCTCTTTTTATAATCATCTTCAGCAACCGATTTCTCCGACAGCAATTCCCGGGCAGCCCCAAGCTGCTTTTCCAGGTCCGCCAGGTCATTAAGCTCCTTAAGCAGCTTATCGCTTTTTTCAGCCTCTTCACTCAACTGGCGCGATTTGCCGCCGAGGACCGCCGCCTCTGATTCAGCCTCTATTGCTGCAGTCTCGGTAGCATCCGACAATCCGGACAGCTCCCCGTCCACAGCTGCCGCTTTTTCATTATTTACGTTAGCCAGATGAGCGGTCTTCGAGTAGAGATCAAAGCGGTTCAGCCTGAACAGCTCCATCAGCATTGCAGTCCGCTTGCTTTTCTCCAGATGCAGAAACTCCTGAAACCTGCCCTGGGGTACAATTATTGTTCGTCGGAAATTATCATAATTCAGCCCTATAATCTCGTCGGCAGATACATCACCGTCCTTATCAAACAGCGGCAGCCATTCGCCGTTCTCCTGCATATACGCGCTGCGCTGTGGAGTTTCAATCTTATCGAAATCTTTTTTATTCCTCTTTGTCTCAAATGTGAACCTGTATTTCCGGCTTCTGATTGTGAAAGTGAAATCAATATACATCCTGTTAGAAGCGAGGTTCATCATATTGTAATAAACGCGATTCGACAGGCGCTCAATTTTTCCATAGAGTACGTAGGTTACCGCTTCCAGCACAGCCGATTTTCCGCTGCCGACATTTCCGAATATACCAAAAAGTTCCGCTTTGCAGAGGGTGGAAAAATCAATCTCGGTCCTGTTTTTATAGGAATACACCCCTTCAAGGATTAAAAGTTCAGGTTTCACTTTCAACCTCCGAGCCGCTGTCCAAGGTAACTGACGCAACCTCACGGAATAAACTGAGGATATCATCGTCGGCCTGTATGCCTTTTGAATATTCAAAAAAGGATTTAAAAATTTCCTCCATCGATTCTGTCAAATCGGGAGCACTGCGTTCAATAGCACCGGCATCCGGGTCGGCAGTCCCGCTGACAGGAATAACAGCCGTTATCCCCTCATGAGCACAATACAGCTGTTTGCGGTCGACGGCGCTTATATATTTTTCACATTCAATCAGCAGTTCAACCCAGACATCCGGATTCTCACCCAGCCAGAGAGTAGCTGCACCTACATCAGAAAAGGTCTTCCTGACTATCCTTCGGCCGCTGCTCAGGGGGACTCGCTCGACCTTCGCCTTCCGGCCCGGTTCAAGTTCAACCATCACTACCGACTTCTGCTGATTTTCTTCACTGAGGCCGAAGGCAAGCGGACTGCCGGAGTAAACTATCGGAGAGCCGCCTTCGCGAATACTCTGCGGGCGATGCAGATGACCGAGCGCCGTATACTGAATCGGGGTCGGCACGAGTGCGGCATCAATCAGTTCAAGACCGCCGGGATGTAGAATACTGCGTTCTTCATCAGGCTCTTCTACAGCCGGACCGGCTTCAGCGAATAGTTCTCCGGCATGACGGTCTTCCGACATGAACAGATGGGCGGTCAGGATGTTACAGCCTGCATCATCACAGTATTTCCCGGCAAGCTGATTCCAGCTCGAACCCAGGATATCCGAAATCTGCTGCTCTCTATTTTCCGGGGCAAGGAATTTCCTCAGTCTGTTTTCATTGGCATAGGGTGTTGTAAGAATACGAACCTGCGGTTTATCAGGAAAATCGATTGTCAATATCCCCTGTGCGGGAAAATCAACCGCAACGCCGCTTTCAAGTTCAACCCTGCCCCGGGTAAAATCGGGATAGCCGATAAAGAAGATGCCGCATTCCACGGCAAGCGGGTCAGGCGCCTCAATCCGGTCCGGAGAATCATGATTGCCCGCTATTACGATAACAGGCCGCCGGCCGTCATCTGCAAGCTTTTTAAGCTCCCTGTACAGAAGCTCAACGGCCTCGTTGGGCGGATTAAAATTATCAAAAACATCGCCGGCAATGATGACAAAATCAGCCTCCCCCGACTCCGCAGCCGTCCTAATCTCTTCAAGGACCTCTCGTTGTTCGGCCATTCTTGAATAATCACCAAGCCTTGCTCCGAGATGCCAGTCTGATGTATGCAGAAAATTCAAATCAACTCCTTAGATGAACAAACTCTTTTCTAATTAGGGCACCTCTAACAACCCTAAATTGGGCTTATTAGAGGTGCCTTGAAGTTAGATTATACATTTTTTTAAATCTATTGAGATAGATAGAACAGCAGAATATACTGAAGACATGAAGATAAGCATCGTTATACCGACAAAGGACGAGGAAGAACTCCTGCCTGGTCTGCTGAAAAGCATAAACTCACAGGATTTCAAAGATTATGAGGTCATAGTGGCTGATGCTTTCTCGACCGACCGCACCCGGGAAATAGCAGCTGAGGCCGGTGCAATTGTTGTAGACGGGGGTATGCCGGGAGCAGGACGCAATGCGGGTGCAAGGGCTGCATCGGGTGAGTTCCTCGTCTTCCTGGATGCTGATGTCATGATTCCTGAGAATTTTATAAAGAATCTCTATAATGAAATGCAGGAAAGATATATAGATGTCGCCACATGCGCAATCAAGCCGATTACCGATCTCCAGCTTGATCGGGTTATTCACCGGCTAATCAACATGACTATCCTGGCAAATATGCACATTGATCCTAAGGCCTTTGGTTTTTGTATTTTTATCACGAAACGTCTGTTTAACAGAATTGGCGGTTTTGATGAAACAATAAAGGTTGCCGAAGATAATGACCTTGTCAAGCGCGCCTCGGAGTACCGGCCGCTGCGTTATATTAATTCATCTTTTGTACATGTGAGTGTGCGGCGCTTTGAGAAAGAAGGACGTCTCGCATATATGGCAAAAGGAATCGGCCTGAACGTATACCGGACCTTTAAGGGAGAGATAAGATTCGGAAATGACGTCGTTTCATACAACTTCGGCGGATACGACAAGGGAAAAGAAAATCTCAAAACTCTGGATAAAATTGAAGAACAGTTGATAAAAGCAGAAAAAAGATATAAGAAGCATATTGAGAAAATCAAAGCCTGGGGAGCCGCCGAAGAAGGCAAGGTTGATGAGCGACATAAGAAATTCAAAAAGAAACTCAAAGGCTCAGTCCGGGAGTTAAAGGACCTGTTTCAGGCTCAGGATTAAAGCTTTTAAAAACTAGTTTTTATTATTCAGATTTGTATTGGTAAGAAAGATTCTTGCATAGTCTGCGACAAAAAGGCCGAGTTTTTTATGCTCACCGGCTTCAAGATGAATACCGTCCAGCGATGAAGATTCAATTATTCGTCCCGTTTCTATAAAACCGCAACCAGCCCTGCTTGCCAGACTTCGAAGCCCCTTGCTGTAACGGACGACCTTCTCCACCTCAATATCATAGAAGCAGTCTTTTATCTGTGCCTCATTTACCGGAACAGCTCCCATCAGAATTACCTCAGGTGCAGCATCGCCGATTTCAAGATAATTTTGACGTACAATTTCAAGCATTTTTGCCAATCCATCGATGATATCATCTACCCGGACATCCTTCTCAAAACAGATATCGTTAACACCTAGATAGATTAATATTACATCAAGGGGATTGTTTCTGCCCAGCGAAGAACTGAACTCTGCGACATCGCCCAGCACTCGCCGCCCATTTTTACCATCTTCAATGATCTCGAATCCAGCTCCAAGATTCCGCCGCAGAACACCGGGCCATCTATCGCCCTCTGAGAACCTGAGGCCGTTAGCGGGATTATAACCCCAAGTATTTGAATCGCCGTAGCATAAGACTCGGTACATGAATCTGCTTATTTCACCAGTGGTGAAATCTGTTTAAACTCGGGTGTGCCGGAATATCTGCAAAGCTCAAAGAGAATCGATTCAAAACAGCTAATCATCAAACCTTCGTGCTCCCACCGCTTCATTCCAAACTGATAATCGGCTTCTTTTCTAGAAGCGATACAGTCTGCTATCATGACAGGATTCCATCCTGCAGCCTTAAGATCGACTGCTGTCTGGGTTACACAAACATGGCCCTCGATCCCGGTAATAATAACGTTACGGCGCCCTGAAGCCTCAAGTTTATCCTTAAACTCCGGACAGTCGAATGCGCTGAAGGAGTCTTTTTCTATGAAAGGAAGCTCTTCAGGTTTCTCAAAACCCAGAGCCTCTGATATGCGTTTGTCGGTGTAGCCCAGACCCTTTGTATACTGCTGTGTGGTAAGGCTCGGCAGGCCGAGAGCAGTCAAGCCTCTGATGAGCTTTACCGATTTCTCCGCCAGCTCATCGCTACTGATCATATGGGGCAGGAGCCTGTCCTGAAAATCAATATTTATTAATATGCTGTCATCAGCTATTATTCTCATAATTCCTCCCGGTATTTTCGGTAGAGGCCTCTGAACTGATCATATGTCAGTGCAAGCTTCTCAGCGGCCAGACGCTGATTATTTTCACTTTCATCAAGGGCCCTTTTTAGGTAGCTTATCTCAATTTCGCGAACATTACTACGGAAATCACCGAGATTGGGCAGAGCTGAAACTGTTTTTTCTATGAATTGAATTGCGGGTTCCGGAATCTCTATCGCTGAATCCACCGGCGGTTCATAGGGATTTCTGAACGGATCAATAACCAGTTCCTCAAGATTTGCACTCTCGCATCGATATACCGCCCGTTCAATAACATTTTTTAGCTCTCTGATATTTCCCGGCCATGCATAGGCATTAATCAGCTCTCTTACACCGTCCGAGAATACCGGAGATACAGCTCTGCCGATTTCGTTGGATATACGTATTGCGAAATGTTCAGCAAGCAGCATTTTATCAATGCCGCGCTCTCTAAGGGGGGGAAGAAACAGGACCTCAAAAGAAAGCCTATCTAGTAGGTCCCGTTTAAATTTGTTCTGCTCACAAAGCTCGGGCATGTCCTGGTTGGTTGCCGCAACAATACGGACATCAACCTCAACAGTCGTTGAACTGCCGACACGCTCAAAACTGCCGTATTCGACAACCCTGAGAATCTTTTCCTGAACCTCAAGAGGGATCAGCCCCATCTCATCAAGAAACAGGGTCCCCCCGTTGGCCTCTTCGAATCTTCCTTTCCGGGCCTTGCCGGCACCTGTATAGGCGCCTGTACTGTGTCCGAATAGTTCTGTCTCAATCAGGGTCGGCGGCAGAGCTGCGCAGTTAAGTGTGACGAAAGGAGCCTCCCAGCGCCCGGACAGGTAATGCAGCCTTGATGCCGCAAGTTCCTTTCCGGTTCCCCTCTCACCTATTATCATAACAGATCTGTTAATTCCAGCCGCCCGGCTGAGTTCTGCCTGAAAATTAAGGAAAATCTCTGATTCTCCCAGAGCTTCGCGTTCGACGAATCCGGGATAGTTCATTTAGGTATAATCTACCACAGGATGGTAATTTTGACCAGTATTATTTCATTTATTTGGTGTTTCTTACCTATCTATTTGGTATTTTTCACCACTGCCTTGTCTCAGCCAAGGCTGCCTGCCATTAACAAGTCGGTTTCATAGGGGAAATCGGGCTTTATATTATATTTCCATGCAAAAAGTGACTATTTTGCGGTCTTGGCATGTTTCATGCATATATGTAGACAGCTAAGATTAACGGAGGAATACCATGGGAGTATTTACAAGATTTAAAGACATCGTAAATTCAAACATAAATTCAATGCTGGACAAGGCCGAAGAGCCTGAAAAAATGATCAACCTTATGGTTCGCGAAATGGAAGACACGCTTGTAGAGCTGAAAACTTCCTGTGCAGCTTCAATGGCTGATAAATCCAAAACTGAAAGAGAGCGTGACGTACTCAAGGAAAAGATGGAGCGCTGGGACGGCCGCGCCAAGCTTGCTATCGAGAAAGGCCGTGACGATCTGGCCCGGGAGGCTCTCGTCGAAAAAAAAGCTGTAACTAATCAGTTTGAACTGATTGAAAATGACCTGGTTCAGTTCGATGCAATTATCGATGAAAGCAAGGCCAACATTGTTCAGCTCGAAGAAAAACTGGAGACAGTTAAGCAGAAAAGACGTATACTTATACAGAGAGGCGTTCATGCAAACGAGAAAATGAAAGCCCGTCAGGCTGTAAAAAATGCTTCCGGTGTTGATGCCACAATGCGCTTTGAAGAACTGGAAGGCAGAATTGAAAGAATGGAAGCCGATGCCGACATGGTATATTCCGGTTTTTCCGATCCAAGTGAAAACGAGTTCTCAAAGATGGAACACGAGTCTGAAATCGAAGATGAGCTTGCCTCTCTCAAGAAGAGCATGAAGCCGGGTAAGGATAAGACGTCAAATGCTGGAGACAATAATTAATACAGGATTGATCATCACACTGTTTGCTATTACGGCACCTTTTATATTTGTTCTTCTGGTCATCAGGATAGTGGCCGGCAGCAATAAAAGGACAAAGAAAAAAGAGCGCAGCAAGCAGGATGAGAGTGATGATCTCAACGATATTGAGAAGGGTTTGAGGGACTTAGACCGGAGAATGGACAATCTGGAAACCCTCAACGGAAATAAACGAGACAAGGAGCGATAACTGTTATGACTTATTCAAGCAGAAAGCTATACAGATCGAGGAATGGGCAACTGCTGGGAATATGCCAGGGTATTGCAGACTGGCGCGACCTGCCGGTATCAGTGGTCAGGCTTATCTTCATCATTATCTGTCTGGCTACAGCGGTTGCACCCTGCGCTATCATCTACCTGGTCGCAGGCATTTTTATGCCGCTCGAACCGAGAGGATATTACCGCGAAAACCGTAGATCAACAATGGATGATATTAAAGACCAGTTTGACGATCTTAAGGGCAGAGTCAATAAGATGGAAGATGAAGCAACAGGCGATAAAGAAAGCGACTGGGACAAGAGATTCCACGGGGGCAAGTGATCGGAAACCTTTCATGTTTTCGATTTGAAGTTTTACTTTGCAAAACTTCACACACAATATAGAGGGTTTCGACGGAGGTTCTGAACCCTTTTTTTACCTAGCAGTATTTCTATGATATAATCACGCACAAGAGGTGTTTTGCATGGCAGATCTAAAAAAGGATGTTAACGCTTTCGGAGTTTTCAGCATTGCTACGGGGGCAATGATCAGCTCCGGTATATTTATACTGCCAGGACTGGCCTTCGCTAAAGTCGGATCGGCCGTATTCATTTCATACTTTGCAGCAGGTGTTCTCGGCATCATCGGCGTATTCAGCATGATAGAACTCTCAACTGCTCTGCCTAAGGCAGGCGGAGATTACTACTTCATAAATAAGACCTTCGGGCCAATGATCGGTTCAATATCGGGCTTCCTGGGTCTTTTTGCCCTGTCGCTTAAAAGTGCGTTTGCAATCTTCGGTATATCAGAGATTGTCTATATCTATACCAGCCTGAATCCGCTTATCAGCGGGTCGATCCTCTGCATTCTCTTTGTAATTCTCAACATCATAGGAGTGAAAGAGGCAGCCGTTTTCCAGACCGTTATGGTTATCATACTGCTGCTGCTGATGGTAATTTACATCAGCACCGGATTTTCGCAGATAAACACCGAGTATTTCAGCGATTTTAATTTGTCGGGAATAAACAATATTCTGATAACCTCCGGCTTTATCTTCATCTCATTCGGCGGACTCTTAAAGGTCGCGAACATCTCTGAAGAAGTATCCAACCCCAAACGCAATCTCCCCCTTGGGATGATCACCTCCATTATCGTTGTAACAATCCTCTACACCCTGACCACATTCGTTCTTACCGGAACCCTCAGCCCCGAGGTGTTTAAAGAATCGCTGACCCCTGTAGCCGATTCAGCAAAGATAACCCTCGGCAGCGCCGGATATCTAATAATAATCATCGCATCAACACTAGCTTTTTTCACGACAGCAAATGCGGGAATCCTCGCAGCATCCCGATACCCGCTTGCATTAAGCCTGGATAATCTGCTGCCGCGCAAAATCGGGAAAATCAGTAAAAAAACTGATACGCCGATTATCTCTATCATTCTCACTGGAGCCATCGTCTTCTTGTCACTCCTGCTTCCCCTTGAAACTCTCGTAAAAACCGCTTCCACTGTCATACTGACCTCCTATGTACTGACAAATCTCTCTGTCATCATTTTTAGAGAAAGCAAAATCACCAACTACCGGCCGAGTTTTAAAGCGCCTCTCTACCCATGGCTGCAGATCTTCTCTATTCTGCTCTTCACCTTCTTCATCATCGATCTCGGCCTTTCCGCAATAGAAATAAGCATAGCTCTGGTCCTGATTGGCTTAATCGTCTACATCGTATACGGCAGAAGAAAGGCCAACCACGAATCTGCATTACTGCATCTGATGAAGAGAATAGCCGATGAACGCCTGCAGAGCGGTTCAATCGAAGATGAGTTCAGAGATATAATTATTAACAGGGATAACATCGAACAGGATAATTTCGATGCCTTAATCAAGGATGCGGACATCGTAGATATCAAGGGACATATCACCTTCGAATCACTGCTTAAGATAGTCGTAAAAGATATTGCAGATATAATCGACACACCGGCAGATGAGATCATTGAGCGTTACACTGCCAGGCAGGAAATGTCGAATACTGCAATCTCGGAGCAACTTGCCATCCCGCACATTCTCATAGACGGAACAGATAAGATGTTTATGTATGTTATACGCGCCAGAGACGGCATTATCTTCACGGAAACCGAAGATTCGGTAAAGGCTGTTTTTCTTTTGGGCGGAACAAAAGACCGAAAGGTTCTTCATCTGAAGACTATAGCTGCAATTGCGTCGCTGGTCAGCGATCCTGATTTTAACAAAAAATGGGCAGAAGCAGAAAAACCGGTAGATCTTAAGAATCTGCTGATTCTCAACACCCGACGACGGTATTATTGATTGAAATAAATTTAACCTGACGGCCGCCCCTACTCAACCTCAATCTTTTCGAGGTTCATATTCACCTGCTCAAGCTTCTTGGTGAGGCTGTCAATCGTCTTTTCTATCCGCTTCTTTTCCTTGAGAAGCCTTGTCATCGGATCTTCATCTGACGGTGATTTTATTGTGAATTTGGCCGTATCACGGCTGCTGCCCTGGAGAAGACTGCTCTGAACCGCCTCCCGGTTGTCGCCGTCGGCAACCGAGGCCACAAGCTTCATGTTTTCATACCCCAGTTCGGCAGGAAGATTATAGTTGTTGACCTTCATCAGCGTGCGCGCGGTAGTCGTATCAAACTGCAGTACCCGCTCTATATAATCCTCAAAGCGGTAACCCTTCTTCTCACAGAGATCCTGCGCCTGCATAAACGCCTCGCCCAGCTTTCTCGCCAGCTCTCCCTGCGGTCCAATCATATTTTTCCTGATTGATTCAGTAAGCACGGCAAGATCCTGATCACTCTCGAACATATCACGAACGAAGCCCTTCTGCTCGGCAATATTCAGGAGTTCATGAAAGATTCGCCTGAACTCAATCGTGTGCGCGCGCGGTCCTATCGGTACCGGAGAACGCGTGATATGAACATGATGCGCAAACTCATGGATGGCCGTATAGAGTAGCAGCATATCATTTTCAAAATTCTTATTGTGAAGGATAATCTCCCGGCTGTCCGGATGATACAGCCCGTTAACCTTCTTGCTGGATTTTCCTGAAAAAATTACAAAAAATTCTTCAACATCCTCATCTATCTGAAGGAGTATTTCTTTTACCTGGTCTTGATTCATAATGTGCAGATTATTGAAAATATCGGCTTAGCGCAATAGCCTGATACCTTCCTCCTCTATGACTATCTTTTTTTCTCTATACAAACCGCCGATCGTCTTCTTAAAGACCTTCTTACTCATCAGAAGCTGTTTCTTTATCGCATCTGCGCTGCTCTTATCATGAAGGGGCAAAAAACCGCCGGCACTTTCAAGAGCATCAAGGATTACACCACTGGCATCTTTTGTAGCGGCAACAAAACCCTGGGGCTGAAGAGCCGCATCGATCAACCCGTCATCGCGTATCTTTTTAATATAACCGCTGTGCTGCTCACCGATTCTCAAATTTTCGAATATCTCATTACTGTAGAGCATACCCGAATATTTACTATCAACAATGACCCTCACACCAAGGCGCGAAAATCCAAAGACTATCAGTTCAATCTGCTTGTTTACCTTTAGAGTATCAGCAGCATCTTCTGGAAGCTCATCAAAAAGATCATCGAATTGACAAGTGCCGATAACACCTTTTCCGGCATAATCGGTCACGACCTTCACTACCGCCATTTCACCGGGCTTGAGTTCAACACGAATGTTGCGCTTCGGAACAAAGAGGTCCTTCTGAAGCCCCCAGTCCAGAAACATACCGAAATCTGTAACATCGGTTACTTCGAGGGACGCAAACTCCCCCATTACCGCATATGGCTTCTCTGTTGTTGCCCTTATCTCGTCCGCCGAGGTGTTGTAGACAAAGACTTCAAGCTCATCACCCTTTTTTGCGCCTTCCGGCACCTCATGCGGCGGGAGAAAAACATCCTCATCTCCGCCCAGGTCGATAAAACAGGCTTTAGCAGTAAGCAGAACTATCTTTCCGCTATTAAAATTTCCAATATTCATATCAGATATTAACACGGTATTGCAGGACTGAATACGCTAGCAATACCTGAAAAATAAAACTTATCAGTTGCGCCCGTGCGTAAAATTATATACTCTATATAAAAGGAGCTTTTCATGAAAAGGAAACTGATATTTATCATAATAATCACCGCAGTCCTGCTATCGGGCTGTAAATCCCTGTTCACCCCCGAGGGGAATCTGCTTTCAGACGCAAAAAAGGCTGAAAAACAGAGCAATTATCATGCTGCCGTATTGAATGTTTTTGAGTCGATCCAGATCGACAATGAATACAAGAAGGCAATAGAGTTTCTGAAAGAGGTTTATCCCAAAGCAAACAGCTTTTATGCCCTCAAAATCGATCAGGTCCGTGCGGCAGGTGGAGCGTCCGTTAACGACGACGTTGCTATGTATTACAAATTCCTGCATGCAATTAATGAGGCGGCAAGAACAATGCCTAATGTTATTGATCCGTCAACAAAGCTCACACTTACTCTTACCTATACCGATTACAAGGCCGAACTGAACATGGCAAACGAGGCGGCTGCCGAAGAACATTATCAGAAAGGCACAGAACAAATTAAGCTGAAAGGCCGTGAAAATTCAAAATCAGCGGCAGAAGAATTTGAAAAGGCTCTGAGTTATGTCCCCGGATATAAAAACGCGGAAGCAATGATTCAGAAAGCCCTCAATCAGGCAACACAGATTCTGGCGTTTTTCCCCTTCACGAATAATGCATGGAATATTCCGACTGCGCAATTTGCCGACATCATGCAGGGAGCAATTATTTCCAGCCTGATGAGCGATCAGGGTGTAATGAAGTATACAAAGATTATCGACCAGAGCCTTCAGGACAGAATAATTGAAGAACAGGTTGGTTCACTCAGCGCCCTCATGGACGACGAATCAAGGGTTGAGATAGGACAGCTGCTGAATTCAAACATCTTTATCACAGGCACCATAGATTCAGCCATCCTTGAGGGACCAAATACAACGATGAATCAACACCATCGTTCAGCGGATATTGAAGTTGAACCTGCAGCCGACCCTTACGACAAAGACAATACGTCAACGGATGCTGATCCCTACGCCAAAGACGATGCATTATCCGGCAACTCTTCAGACGTAGATGCCTACGGGACCACCACCGTAGAAGCAGATATTTTTCTCTACCGAAAATCAATCACCTTTGATGTGACAATTTCATATAAAGCAGTTGATGTAGAATCGGGTACTATCCTGAACAGCAATACAATTCATGTTACCGCCGAAGATTCCAGTGAATGGGCTGAATGGAGAGGCGACGAAGAGGCCCTCACCTGGGAAGACCAGCAGCTTATTGACGCTTATGAAGAATCTGTAAAATCAGCTCAGCAGATTGCCTCCGAGGCCGCTGAACAGGCGGGCAGTGAAATTGCATCAGGACTCACATCCTTCCTGAAATAAACGTGCAGCGGCAGGACTTAAAGGAGGAGCACAACATAATTCTCCTTTAAGTCTTATTTTCCTTGACATTCTCACCATTGGGGTGGAAATTAAAAGTAGGAAAATAATAAAATGAAGAGAACAGTATTTTTCATACTATTGTTCACAATCCTGCTGACCATGGGCAGCTATTCAGACAAATCTGATTCAGCCTCGCCGGAAGTTTATATAATACCTATCAACGGCGACATAGACCGCTCACTTACAGTGTTCATCAGACGCAGTATAGATGCCGCAGAAACCGAAGACGCCAGTATAATCATCTTTGAAATCAACACATTCGGAGGCAGGGTAGATTCAGCACTCCAAATCGCGACATTGATCGGAAGCGCCGATGCTGAGACCATAGCCTATATTCCCGCACTGCCCGAATCAACCGGCGTCAGCTGGTCGGCAGGCGCACTGATCAGCTTCTCATGCAGCAGCATATATATGGCGCCCGGCACCTCTATGGGAGCAGCGGCTCCCGTCTATCAAGGGGCCGAAGGCATGGAGATGGCAGAAGAAAAAACAGTCAGTGCCGTACGTGCACAAATGGCCGCCCTCGCCGAAAAAAACGGCTACCCTAAGGCTGCAGCCCTTGCCATGGTTGATTCAGACATTGTGCTCGTCGAAGTTGAAATCGATGGAGAGCTGCAGCTGGTTTCAGGAGATGAACTCGAACTCCTTGAGGAAGAAGCCCTCGATGCCGGCAGCACATTCAAAAAGGGCCGGACAATATCAGCCGAAGGAAAGCTACTTACGCTGACAGCTAATGAGATGCTTAAATACGGAATCAGCTCAGGAGCGCCGTCAACCCGTGAAGATCTCTTTGAGCTGCTTGAACTCAACAACCCCGACACCACAGAGGCGGAGTCGACTACGCCTGACAGGCTGATTGCGCTTATTACCGGAAATGCACTGACAACTATACTGATAATGCTCGGACTCGGTGCACTCTACATGGAGATAACCAGCCCGGGTTTCGGAATTCCCGGAACCCTCGCCATTACTATATTCGCAGTAATTTTCATCTCAAACGGGATGCTTGGATATGTTGGCTCACTTGAAATACTGTTGTTTGCGGTCGGCATCGTTCTGCTCATTGTAGAAATTTTCCTGATACCGGGCTTCGGAGCCGCAGGCATCTCAGGAATCCTTCTGATAGCCGCGTCGCTTCTGCTGTCGCAGCAGGGTTTTATATTGCCGGAATTCGAATGGCAGGCCGAACTGCTGAAGCGTAATCTGCTTATAGTAGGAACAGGCATATTCGGATCAATTATTCTGATGGCGATACTCATACAACTATTCCCACGGGTAGGAATGTTCAACCGCCTAATTCTGCAGACGAGCCAAGACCAGGATGACGGCTACAGCCTGCAGGATCCGGAGATCACTGCGTCAAGACTCGGAAAAAGCGGCAAAGCGATCACAACTCTCCGTCCTTCGGGGAAAGCGGTCTTCGACGGTGAAACAATAGTTGTCGAAACCGATGGCGAATATGTCGAAGCAGACACCGAAGTTAAAATTATCGCCGCTGATTCAAACCGGATTATAGTTAAAAAGCTTACTGAGGAAGTGTAAGATGATATTGGCGATTATATTGCTTCTGACCGGAATTGCTGCAATACTGCTTGAATTCTTTGTTCCTGCATTCGGACTGATCGGTATAATCGGCGGCGCAAGTATAATCGGCAGCATAATCTCGGCATTCAGATACAGCAGCATTGCAGGCGCAGTCTTCCTGACAGCATCACTGATAATAGTGCCTGCTCTGATGCTTATCTTTTTTAGAATTTTTCCGAAAACATTCATCGGTAAAAAACTCATCCTGCATAGAAGGTTCGACCGGCAGGAGGGGTTCGAATCTACTGCCGCAGATTACAGCCTGCTTGACGGAAAAACAGGAATTGCACAGACCGATCTGAGACCCTCAGGATCAATAGTAGTTGAAGATAATAAATACAGCGCAGTCACCGGCGGTGAATATATTGAAAAAGGCAGCCGGGTGAAAATTGTAAAAACCGCAGGCAGCAGAATAATAGTAACGGAGGCATAATGATGTTAATAGTTTATATTGTTTTAGGAGTTGTCGCCCTCGCGATAATTGCAATATTTATCCGGTTTTTCGGACTCTGGTTCAGAGCCCTCCTTTCAGGAGCACATATTACCATAGGCAGACTGATTGGAATGTGGATAAGACGGGTAAACTCGCGGGTCATCGTTGACAGCCGCATCATGCTGACAAAGGCGGGAATTGCAACAGATTCCGACCTGCTCGAAACCCATTTTCTCGCCAGTGGTGATGTTATCAGCGTCAGTAAAGCCCTGGTTGCGGCGAACAAGGCGAACATCCCCCTCGACTTCAAACAAGCGGCAGCAATCGACCTTGCCGGCCGTGACGTGCTCGATGCCGTTAAAACAAGTGTAAACCCCAAAGTGATAGACTGCCCCAACCCCGAAAAGGGCCGTCATACTATTGATGCTGTGGCTAAGGACGGCATTCAGCTGAGAGCCCGGGCAAGGGTAACCGTCCGCGCAAACATTGAACGTCTTGTCGGCGGAGCAACCGAAGAAACAATCATTGCCCGTGTCGGCGAAGGTATTGTTACGACGATAGGATCCGCAGAAACCTATAAAAACGTTCTCGAGAATCCCGACAACATCTCTAAAACAGTACTTCAGAAGGGTCTTGATGCCGGTACTGCATTCGAGATTCTGTCGATTGATATCGCCGACGTTGATGTAGGCGAAAACATCGGTGCCAAACTTCAGGCCGATCAGGCCGAAGCCGACAAGAGACGATTCCAGGCTGTAGCCGAGCAGAGGCGGGCCGCGGCCCGTGCCCGGGAGCAGGAGATGTCAGCTCTTGTTGAAGAAAACAGAGCCAAGGTTGTTCTTGCCGAAGCCGAGATTCCAAAGGCTATTTCCGGCGCATTTGACAAGGGCAATCTGGGCATAATGGATTACTATAAAATGAGGAACATCCAGGCCGATACCGATATGCGTAAAAGCATAGGCGGTGAGGGCGAAGATGACGACGGCGGACGCGAGGAATAACCGTGGACTTTCTTGATTCGATCTTTTCATTTGTCCCGCTGCTGATGATTATCCTTTTTGTGACAAGGATAATCAAAGCCAACAAAAAGAAACGGTCGAAACCAGAGGACACACCTCCTGCTGAAAAAAAGAAGCGGAAAAGACGGCTTGAATCTCTGCTGGATGATGGATTGGTCCGCATTCAGCAGCAGTTCGATAAGGCGGCAGACGGAGTGCTCAGGAAGGAAAAGGAACCGAAAGAGCAACAGACGAAACCTCCATCTCAGCCTGCACCGCACCTTGTAAGAATGCCCGAGAGGTCTCCGGAGCCGGAAAGTATAGGTGCGCTTAAAACAGCAAAGGCCGCCGAAGCAAATCGCAAAACGGCAGCTATGTCGGCGGAAGCTGTCGCCGACCGTCCTCGATCCAGGCTTCAAAAGCTTCCCGAATTGAAAAAAGCGATAGTATGGGCTGAAATTCTAGGAAAACCCAAGGGACTCGATTAGACCTGCCGCAATTTGTAATGGACCCTGTAAATATAAATTAAATTATGATATCCTCCTCTGGCGACTGAATTAGTTGTACTTGGAGCTTGTAACCTGCGCAGCGGAAGAATCAGGCCCAGACTCTACACAATAAGATAAATGGGGAGTTCAGCAGAGCTGCCACGGGATAAAGGAGATGAAGAAATTATGGACAAACACGTAATCTGTTTTAACGGAGGAAGCTCATCTATCAAGGTGGCTGTAAAGAAAGTTGATGGGAATAAGGTGGAATCAGTTGTAGATTTCAACTGCCAGGGGCTTGGAACAGCCGACGGTTATATTGATGTAAAGATGGACGGAAATAAAGAGAAGCTTGAAATGCCGATGGACGACCACAGCTCAGCACTCCATGCATTAACTGAAATTATCGGCGACCGCTTTCCTGATCTCAACATAGTGGCCGCTGGACATAGATGTGTTCACGGCGGGCCGTCAATTACCGATTCGGTACTTATTGATGGACCGGACGGTAAAATCACCGGCTTCCTCAAAGAATATTCCGCCCTTGCGCCCCTGCACAACCCCGCGAACCTGCAGATTGTTCAGGCAGCACTGGCCGATCCCGTCTTCGGAAAGGTTCCGAATACAGGAATTTTCGACACCCAGTTTCACGCACGCATGCCTGAGTACGCAAAATATTATGCCGTACCCAAATCATGGATTGAAGATCACAACATCATGCGCTACGGCTTTCACGGAGCCTCATACACCTTCATCAGCAAACGTTTTGCCGAACTAAACGGACTCAGCGATGCTGATAACAATCTTGTGATTGCTCACCTCGGCAACGGTTGTTCAATGGCGAAGGTCGTTGCGGGCATCGGCGCCGACACGACGATGGGAACAACACCTCTGGAGGGTCTTGTCATGGGCACCCGAAGCGGCGATCTAGACCCTGGCGTGCTAGAGCTTATGGCCAACAAGCTCAACACCAATATAACAGAAATTGTAAGAATCCTTAACAAAGAATCGGGTCTTTACGGCTTGTACAACAAGGACGGCATTAAAGAGATGCATTTTATCCGTCAGGCCGCCCTCGAAGGTGATAAGGAGGCCGAACTAGTATTAGAAATTGCGGCCTACCGCGTCGCAAAATATTTCTCCAGCTATCTGGGAACCCTGGACAGTCCGAAGGGTATTGTCTTCACCGGTGGAATAGGTGAGAATGAAGGTTACTTCCGCAGTAAGGTTTTTGGTTTCATGAAGCTGTTCAACTGGAAGATCGACGAAACTGCAAACGCGACACGAAGCGAAGAATGCATTGTAGCCGAAAGCGGTACTATTTCAGGGCTTAAAGCCTGGGTAATTCCGACTGATGAAGAGAAGGTTTTTGCACTCGAGGCGATGCGTTACGTCAAATAGTATACAGATAGATTAAGATCTGAAAGCAGTCGGGGTTCCCCATAATGAATCAACTAGATAATCGCTGTGTTGAATATACATTTCAGTCATTTTTTGCTGGTTCACCTTCACCTCTCGTTCCCTGGTATACTTCATAAAACCAAAAATGGTGAATACAGATGAAGAATATTATGCTGGCTTGAAAGATGATCAATCTTCACACCCGTCTGCTTAAATAACTCAATCTGCCTTCTTATCTCTACTTCAAACTCAGATAGAGCTACTTCATCAAGCCTCGGAATCAATTTATCAATCGTATAAAAATTACCGTTATCATCAACAAGGATCATCAGATACAGGGGAACCAGATGTAATGCTTAGATGCAGCCCAATATTAATATCCGGAAACATTTTGTCTAAATCAGAGATTTCTCCACATGCAGTGGGAAAGGTAACCAT
>DMKD01000117.1 GCA_003454605.1 Spirochaeta sp.
CTCCGATATCACAGAAGCACTGAAGCTTAACACGGACGAGGATGACATTCACGAGTTGATGCTGATCGTTACAGATCCGACAGATACGGGGATGCAGCAGCGGGGCAAGCAGGTCCTGAATCCCGGCAGGATTTACTATACTGCAACAAGCGGAATATGGCAGACAGTCTGGATAGAGGCGGTTGATCCGCGAAATCATATCGTTGACATCACAATTACACCCGACATCAACAAGGGCTGTGCCGGATTTATGATTAATACCGAGGACAACGCCGATGTATCCATTCTCATAAGACATCAGGGGAGAAATGTTGCCGAAGCCGCGGGGCGGTCAGGGCACGAGATCACTGCGGTCGTTGTTCAGCCTGAGCTATGGTCGCCCGAAAACCCCTCAATCTATCATACACGAATTCGTATATCTAGTGATGAACAGCTGATAGAAGAGGTAGAGAGCTACTTCGCGTTCAGAAAAATAGAAGTGAGAACAGATCCCTCCGGGAGGGAAAAGATATATCTCAATGGACAGCCTGTTTTTCTCCATGCGCCTCTTGACCAGGGTTACTGGCCCGAGAGCGGCATGACTCCACCTTCCGATGATGCGATGATCTTTGATATCCGCAAAACCAAAGAGCTCGGATTCAACTGCAGCCGAAAGCATATCAAAATTGAACCGCGCCGATGGTATTATCACGCCGATCTCCTAGGGCTCATGGTCATGCAGGACGCGGTATCCGGCGGAAAAAATGCCATGTCCCGGATGGGAATTAATCTCATCATTGGTTTTGACGGAGGGCATCGCAGTGATACCAGTCCGGGAGCATATACACGGGCAGGCAGAATAAACACTATAAACAGGCTGGAATATGAAAAAGATTTAGAGGGCATGATTAAGCATCTGCGAAATCATCCGTCAATTATTATGTGGATTCCTTTTAATGAAGCATGGGGGCAGTTTGATTCGGTAAGGATTGCAGATGCGGTTCAAAAGCTTGATCCGACAAGACTCATTGATCCTGTATCAGGCTGGTACGATCAGGGTAGCGGGGATTTTAGAAGCCGTCATACATATTCCATAAAACTAAAAACTCCGCCCAAAAAGGATCAGCGGGTATATTTTATATCTGAATACGGAGGCTACAACCTTCTTGTTGACGGTCACCTCTGGGATGATCAGAAAATATTTGGATATAAAACCGAGAGCAGCCGGGAATCTCTGCGGGAAGGCTACACAAATCTAATTAGAAGGCAGCTGATTCCTCTGATAAAGAAAGGCCTCGGCGCGGCAGTATATACTCAGCTTACTGATGTTGAAATAGAATCAAACGGGTTTTTTACCTATGATCGTAAGGTCCAGAAAATTCCTGCCGAAACGGTAAAGGCTCTGAACGATGAAATCTATTCAGAGTTCAACAGGATATCCGGAAGTTCTGATTGATTTTTAACTTTTTAATTGACACAGAGAGCTCCGCTTCCTACAATTATTATTATGAAAGAAAAAAAATGGAAACCGCTCGAGACGAGCAAGCTTGAGGAAATTAAAAGTCTGTTTCTCGCCACCTATCCTGAAAACGAGTACGGAAACCTTGGCCGGGATATAAGCAATTTCTGGATTAATCTCCTGCACGAAAGCTGGGAGGCGAAGGATGAAGAAATAAAATCTCTAGACCTATCCTATGATCCGGCTGATCCCCTTTCCCGGGTTGAGCAGAAAACAACGGTGATAGCATATGCCGACAGTATCAGCCGGGAAGGTGAGAAGAGCCTTGCGACCCTGGATAATTTTTTTAAGCAATGGTTTCCTGCAATAGGCGGTCTGCATATACTTCCTGCATGTACGGTAGTAGAAAACAGATTTAACGACGGTTACTTTTCCCAGGTTGAAAGGGATAACATCCATTCTTCCTTCGGCTCGAATGAACTCTTTGCTGATATTATGCACCGCTATTTTTCCATGAATGATCTCGTCCTCGGTCATGTAGATATCGAGAATCCGATTTTTCAGGAATATCTCGAAGGGAAGGATGAGGCTGGAAAGAAGTTCTATACATTTACGATGGAGGAGTGGGAGAGTTTGGAGGCGGCCGGAAGTTTTAACCGGGTGTTCAGACCGAGACCCTTTCCGCTTTTTACGATCTTCAGGCGGCTTCCCCTGGAGCTGCCTTACCGAAGCCTCTCGCATTGCGGCCGTGTTGACGTTATGATAAAACTCATCAAAAAAATGCGTGGTGTTATTACTGAAAGACCGCTGATCAATATTCTCTGGTTGTTCAACCGGATTAAAAATGATCAGATGCTGCTTGATGAGGATTACAGGATTATCCCCGAGTTTATCAGCTGGCTGAAAGAGCGGAACATCAGTCCTGATTCAATATTCACAGAGTCTAAAACCCAGGAAGTACAGAATATTCCGTATATCTTTACTTCAGAAATCGATTGTGAGGAAGAACTGCTGAAAAAAAGCGGATACACGGACGCAGAGGCTGAGGCTGTAGGTTCCATATTCCGCGAGACCAACATGCGACTTTTCGGTGAAGAGGTTAGAGTGTTAACTACATTCAGCCACGTTCAGGTTGATGTGAATACCACTACTTTTGAAGGCCTTGCCGCACTTGCCTCAGACCTCATGTTTTATCTTACCAAAGATCTGAACATGCTGCGTCTCGACGCTGTTAATTACGCCTTCAAGAAATGGGGGACTTCCTGCTTTGGTCTGCCCGAGCTGGATCAGCTGATGAAGATAGTTTATCTATCGATGGAATGCATATGTCCCCGTATGATTCCAAATCTTGAAGTGAATGACAGCCTGACCACCGTACTTGAACAGATGACCTCGGGTGAATCGGCTCCGCCTATGATGCATGATTTTTTTCTTGCCAGTCTGCTGCCGGCAGTTTTTCACTCGCAGAATCCTGAGATAATCGGCAGAATTTTCAGTAAGATAGATGAGTATGATATCCCTCACGACAGTATAAGATTTTCACTCTCCGAGAGTCATGACGGTAAGTCTGTTCGCGGCAGTCTGGATCTGCTGACATTTGAAGAG
>DMKD01000066.1 GCA_003454605.1 Spirochaeta sp.
TCTGATAATGTATATTCTGTCTACTTGTGGCAGGGTTTTATACAAAAGCACAGCCACGGTCAGCACCATCAATTAAAACCAGCACATTGTATACTTAATCATACGTATTAAAGTAAAATAACAGTAATGTGTGGCACCTATTTAAACTTCCTGCAGAATATGGTAGTGTAACCGTATGAATAATAATACAAGCTCAGAAGGCTTTGATCGCCTTTACAATATAATTAAGAAGCTTAGATCCCCTGACGGATGTCCATGGGACAGAGAACAGACACCGATGAGCATTAAAGAAAATATCATCGAAGAAGCATACGAATGCATGGATGCTATTATTGAAAACGATGAACCTCACGTATGCGAGGAACTCGGTGATCTTTATCTACTAGCTACCTTTGCCTCTATTATGTTTGAGGAAAAAAACAGCTTCAGTATTGATGATGTTTTTAACGGCATATCCGAAAAACTAATAAGAAGGCATCCTCACGTTTTCGCTGATGCCAGTGCTGATTCTCCCGATGAAGTTATCCATCAGTGGGAGGAAATCAAGCAGAAAGTTGAAGGAAGAATGCATGACGACTCTGTTCTTGATTCTGTTCCGGTTCATTTCCCTCCCCTATTGAAGGCTCAAAAATTACAGAAAAAGGCTGCCAAGTCGGGTTTTGAATGGCATCGCATTGATGATGTAATAAGCAAGCTTGATGAAGAAATTGATGAATTCAAGGAAGCGGTTCAGGAAAATGCTCGTGAAGAGATTGAAGCTGAATTGGGCGACATACTGTTCACCATTGTAAATATTGCCCGCTTTTTATCAGTTGATCCTTCCACAGCGCTCTCTAAAACAAATACTAAATTCATCAACAGATTCAAGTACATTGAATCAAGCCTTAAAACTGCTGATAGGATTATGGAAGAAACACCGCTGGATGAACTCGAAGAACTTTGGCAGAAAGCAAAAAATAATTAATTGTAACAGCTGAAGTAATCCAGCCTTTTTGATATATCCTCATCGTTTATACTGCAGTTGGTTTTTATGCGCGTAACAGCGACACAGTCGAAGGGGTTCTCAAATCCGGCTGCATCCTTAAGCATTTTAAAAATATTAAGGATATTTCCATCTTTATTCCTGAATGTCACAAGAGAAAGCAAACGTTCATTTTTATTGATAATTATACCGTCGTTTGTGTTCAGAAGATTATGAATAGCCTCTGCTGTTTCTTCGTCCGCACAATCAAGTTCATATTCACCTCCGTTGTATGAGGCCATAAATGATTTAACTTTTTTCCCGGTCTCTACAGAAGCAATGGCATTAATAACCTTTGCATTAATTATCTTCATACCTTCAGGCAATGATTTATTCATTTTATCAATGAAAATGTCTTTGACATCATCATCTCCAAGTTCCTCTTCAACCAACATTTCAATTGAGGCAATCTCTGCTACAGATTCGAACCCCAGGCTTAGAGGATTTGCAAACTCAAGTTTCGGCTTGGGGTTGAAGCCTTGAGTATATTTCAATTCAAATTCAGCACGCAGAAATGCACGTTCAAAAACATTCATGATATTTATATGTGAAAGAAATGATGCTTTGCCCATTTTTGTAAATGAAAACAGAAGTTTTATTTCTCTTTTAGTTTTTTCTTCAACCTTAATATCATCGATATAAGAATCAACATCCGGATCATCATTAACAACAACTTCATTAATGCCGTTACAGGCTCCGCAGTTGTGTCCGCAGACAGCCGTACAAGCGTCAGTCAACTCACCGTCAAGAGCCTTCTTATACTCATCTTTAAAGAACTTTTTACCAATACCTAATATCACATTATCCCAGGGCAACTTCTCTTCAAAAGTTTTAACGCGGCAAACTTCCTCTTCAACGTTCCAGTCCGCATTTTCAAAAGCTGATCGCCATACATCTTTACGAAGGTATTCTTCCCATGCATCAAGTCTTGCTCCGTTTTTATACGCCTCTACTATCAAGTCACCCGCACGCTCATCACCTCTGCTTATCATACTTTCGATGAATGAAATAAACGGTGATTGGAATCCGACCTTGAAAAACTTGCCCGGAAGGGCACGCTTTATCTTAATCAAGCGATCAAATGCTTCCTGCTCGCCCAATTGAAATGACCATTGGAAGGGCGTGTGCGGTTTCGGAATAAATGTTCCGATGTTAACATTCAGCAGCATCTTGGTTTCTCTGCCTATTTCACGGAGAAAATCTATTATTGCATCCGTCTCGTCCTCTTCTTTAAAAAAAGGCAGACCCACCATAAAGTAAAACTTTGCTTTATTCCATCCTAATTTCTTAGCCTCTTTCAGAATTGCAATTATACGATCTTTAGGCACTTCTTTATTTAGTCCGCGTTGATGAATTAAATCCGGCGTCTCGACTGCAAACGTCAGACCGCTCTTTCTCACCTTGGATATTTCATTAATAAGCGGAAGTGTAATACTGTTGATCCGCATGGAGGGAAATGAGAATGAGATCTTTCTGCCGGAATATTTTTTGTTCAGAATCGTAATCAGCTCACAGATATATCTGAAGTCACCGCTGGATAATGATGACAGGGTTATTTCACGATATCCGCAGGTTTGAATCAATGATTCAACTTCCTCGAGGATTACATCAATACTTTTCTCGCGGTATGGTCTGTAAAAAATACCGGCGTGACAGAATCGGCATCCGTTCGGGCAGCCGCGCATAATTTCGACAACGCCATGGTCCTGCACGGTACTGACCGAAGGAACAATCAGTTTTTTATCTTTTCGTGTTTTACTGAAATCATTCCAAACCGCTTTTTTCACCTGAGTTTCCCGGTCACTGTACCAGAAGTAATCAGATTTTCTTACCATCTCCAGCATTTCACTCCGGCCTGCACCGCCGATTTTTAATTCAGTAAGCCTACTCACCATCTCTGTGAATATTTCTTCAGCCTCTCCGATATAGACTGCATCAATAAAACTACCGAAGGGAATCGGATTGGTTACAGCCGGCCCGCCTGCTATAACGACAGGATCGTCCTCAGTTCGGTCTTTATTAAAAATGCTGATTCCGCTGAGTTCTATCACCGCAAGAATATTCGTTGCAGCAAGTTCATAGCCTACGGTAAAGGCAAGAAGATCGTGGTTTTTTACCGGCCGTCCTGTTTCAAGAGTATAGAGAAGTATATTTTTTTTTCTTAGTATTTCTTCAAAATCAGGTGCCGGATTAAAGACCCTTTCGCAGGCAGCCTCTGTATCGGTGTTAATCATCTCATAAAGAAGTTTAACAGCCTGATTGGACATTCCTATTTCGTAGAGGTCGGGAAAACAGAGTGCGACATTGAAATCCGCATCACTTTTTGTTATCTGTCCGTATTCCCCACCGACGTATCTGCCTGGCATGTTTACTTTGAGTAATTCTCTACGGAGCTCTCTCTCTGCTGTTATAGCCATAGTTCTAACCTATCCTAATATTTGTATTTATGCAGATATATGCTTGAAACAAGCCCAAGACCTGCCATGGTCGTAAGCATGGAAGAGCCGCCGTAGGATACAAGCAGCAGGGGTATACCGGTTATAGGCATAATTCCCATAGCCATACCTATGTTTACGATGAAGTGAAAGAATATCATAGCTACCACTCCGCTGCCTATGTAGAGTGCGAAATAATCTTTTGCACTCATCAAAATATACAGACTCCTCATAATAATCACAAAGAACAGTACAAAAATTATTAAACATCCTACAAAACCCCATTCTTCAGCTATAATGGAGAATATGAAGTCGGTGGACTGCTGAGGCAGATACCGGTAGTGGCTTTGTGTCCCTCTGAGAAAACCCTTTCCACTTGTTCCGCCTGAGCCGACAGCCGTTATAGACTGAATGACATTCCACCCCGCCCCCTTAGGATCAACCTGAGGATCCATAAAAATTATCAACCGCTTTAGCTGATAATCCTTGATGTAATTATTGGCACCCAGTGTCATACTGAAAGAAACGATAATTATGAGAGCGGCAAAACCAATCCAGTAAAAATACTTTTTCTTTACAGATAGAAAACCGATTCCGCTAAGCAGTAAAATCGCCAGCGCTGCTGCTAATACGATAATAGTAAGCCTGGTTTCAGAAAACACCTTTGCCAGTTTGACACTTCTCTCAGTTATTATAAAAATATCCCAGGCAGGTATTATTGTACCCAGAACTATCAGGCTGCCGCAAGCAAGGAGAAAAAGGAGATATCGTTTTTTTATCCCTGCGGCAAAAGCCATAATCAGATATATGGGTATATAAACCATAGCTGTACCCATATCCGGCTGAATAACAACGAGTAGCATGGGAACAGTCATATAGATAAGACTCAGCAGAAATCGTATAAAATCAGAATATCTATTCCGACTTTCTTCAAAGAAAAATGCGAGTCTCAAAATCAAAGCAATTTTCATAAATTCTGAAGGCTGTATTCCAATGCCGCGGATGTTAAGCCAGGATCTCGCACCGTTAACAACTTCTCCGAGAACCAGCACAAAAACGAGCATCGCAATCACAGAAAGGTATATATATAGAGAAAGAGATCTAAGCCGCTCATAATCAAAAAAAGATACTCCGAGCATAATTGCAAAGCCTACACATACCCAGACAATCTGTTTAATATATTCATTATTCTGAAGAATACCGTCAGAGGAGATGGCGCTGGAATAGATAAATAAAATGCCTATAACCGACAACCCGATTGCGGCAAGGAGAATAATAAGTTCAAACCGGAATACTGAGCGTGTTCTCATTCGGCAGCCTCCCCCGCTGCAGCTGTATCTGCTTCGAGCGCATCCTGCTGGCGTTTTCTCCATTCTCTGATATACCATCTATTCCTGAACTCATCCAGGACTTCTTCATAGTTCTGCTCTGCAAAGATTCCCTGGAGAATCATGTCGGCTGCTTTAGGAGCCCACCATTCCCATTTATTAACACCTTCAACATTAATAACAAGAACAATCTGCTCATCAGAATTATCGGTTTCATACGGCGCATATGATACAAACCATGAATCCCATTGGTCCTGAAGCCCCATCTGACCTGTTCCGGTTTTTCCGGCGACGTCAACAGCCTTAGTTGTAATAACGTACTTTGCTGTCCCATCAGTGATAACACCGCGCATATATTCACGAAGAGTTTTCAGGGTATTCCTGCTGATATTCGAGGTCTTTAATATTTCCGGTTCAATCTCAGACAGCACCTCACCTGTTGTCTGATCGAGCACCTGAGTCAGAATATGAGGCTTGTATGAAATACCGTCGTTGACTATCAACGAAATAGCAGAAGCCATCTGCAGGGGCGTCACATTTAAAGCCCCCTGGCCTATTGATACATTCATTGTATCTCCGCCAACCCAATTTGTGTGATAGACTTCATCCTTCCACTCCGGAGACGGGACAAGTCCGCGAATCTCACCCGGCAAATCAATTCCTGTATACGCACCGAAACCGAACCTGGTTGAATAATCTACAATCTTATCTATTCCGAGATATTCAACACCCATTGTATAAAAGAATACATTGCATGACTGGGCGAGTGCGTCAGCCAGATTAAGCGGTCCGTGGCCTGATAACTTATGACAATTAAATGTTCTATCTCCGAGGGTCATGGAACCGTCGCAGGTTATCATACTATTCAACGGGAATGCATTCTCTTCAAGTACAGCAGAGGTCATAAACACCTTAAAGGTCGATGCAGGTGCATATCCGGACTGGATTGCACGGTTTATAAAGGGAAAACGGGGATCAAGCGATAGTCTTGTATATTCTTCCTTGCTTTTATCAGTATAAAATAAATTCGGATTATAGTACGGATATGATACCATTGCCAGGATTTCACCGGTCGATGGTTTCATTACCACTACTGAGCCAATTCGTTCCCCGAGTGCCTTCTCGCAGAGTTTCTGAATATTACGATCGATACTAAGCACGAGACTGTTACCATTTTCAGGAGGGATCAGTTGAGAATCTCCTTCAATTCTCCTCCCTTTAACATCTACCATTCTCATTCTGGTTCCGTCTTTCCCGCGGAGAAGCATATCATATTGTTTTTCTATGCCGCTTTTCCCAATTGTAGAATTCCTGTCGTAGCCTTTATTGTAAAGTATCTGCAGATCCTCACTGGTAATATTACCAACATAACCTATAACATGTGAAATTGAGCCCTGCTCTGGATATCCTCTTATCGGTTTACTCTGCCAGCTAATGCCTGGAAAATCTTCAATGTGCTCTGCTATATATATAATTTCCTCGTATTGAAGAGCGTCTTTCAGTTCAACAGGCTGAAAACTACCGGTAGTATCAATGGGTATTTTACGATCAAGTTCATTGAAATTTATTCGAAGGTAATCGTTTAGATTTATCTTCAGCTTCTCTTTCTGATCTTCCTGCAGTTCTCCGGGGGTCACATAAACAGCAAATGAGGATATGTTCATTACTATCGGATAATCTTTATTCCTGTCGTATATTTCTCCGCGCTGTGCAAGTATTACCGCCTCACGGCTGGCGACTTCCTTGGCCCTTCTCTGATACTCACTGAAATTTACGATCTGCATGCTGGCGAGGTTTACTGTATATAAAATAAATGCCGCTGTAATAAACACCATTATAAAAACTATACGCAGTTTAGGGACTTCGAACTTTTGCGGCATTAATAGCCGCCCTTTTCATTTATCCTATATATTTTTAACAGCTTCAGTAATGCAAAAACGAATGGAGCAAGTACGGCATTCAAACCGAGTTCAATGAAAAAATCCCTTCCAAAGAAAATTATTTGACTATCTGCTATAAAGATAAAACCGGTTAAGGCTATGAGAGCTTCTTTCATTAAGCTTGCAGCTACAATAAAAATAATCGGCAGCAAAATAGAATCCAGAAACAGCTTTCCTTTGATCTTGCCAAAGAAAAATCCGATTATTGTTCTGATTAATGCATTAAAGCCTAAAGGTCCAGAGCTTAAAAAATCCTGGACAAAACCGGCAATGAAGCCCAGCATCTGCCCTTTCATTGTACCTAGGCTGTTTGAGGTGAATACTATGATTATTAACGCTATATCCGGGACTACGCCGTTAACGGCAATCTTCTGCAACAGCGTAGACTGAAGAACTACAAATAATATCGTAAGCAGAAGTCCAAAAATAAAATTATTCCTTCTCATTCTTCGCTCCGCTGCAGTACAAAAACGTATTCAAGAGTAGTAAATTCAACAACCGGCTCTATCTCAAGCTGCAGAGAAGTAGCCCACTCTTTGCCTTCGATGGCTGTCACCCGGCCGATATAGATACCTTTAGGAAATAATGAGTTCATGCCCGAAGTAATAACAAAATCACCGTATTTAATATGTTCTCTTGCAATTTTCTTGATATAGTCCATTGTTAAAATTGAATCTGAATATCCGCGTCCGGTAATCAGTCCTTCATAGCGGCTCTCCTGAAGCCGTGCTGAAACGTAAGCTGATTCGTCATATATCGGTATAACAACTGAAGTGAACGCACCCACATCAGCTATCTTACCTACGAGACCATGGTAACCGTCCTTTAACGCGATTACAGGCATATTCCTTTCAATACCTGATGTACTTCCTTTATTAATTATTATTGAATTAAAGGTGTTTCCGGGATCTTTGCCTATGACCCTCGCAGGAATGTTCTTGTAAGGACTTGTCTTAGAAAAACCAAGCTGCTCACGCAGATCGGCGTTTTCATTTTTCAGCTCTTCGATATTACGCTCGATCTCACTATACTCAGTGACTTTTTCCTGAAGCTGCTCGTAAGCTTCTCTCAATTCACTTAATTCGTTAATAGAATTCACAGTATTTGAAAAGAAATTTCCTATCCCGTCAACTCCGCGCTGAAAAGCCGAAAAAACAGTAAAACCTGCCTCTTTTGGATTAATCAGTTTTTCGCTGTTATTTAAACCAATACTGATACTTGAAATAAGTATCAGTATTATAAGAGTAGATATTTCTCTGTATTTTCTAAAAAAGGAAAAAAAATCAGACATTCATCCAACTATCTGTCAAGGCTGTTATAAATAGTTCTGCTTGACAAATCTTTAGTGTGTTCATAGTACATGCCTGCACCCTTTGCGACACAAAGAAGCGGATCTTCAGCTAAGATTACAGGCACACCTGTTTCCTTTGAGATGAGTTTCGGCATTCCTTTCAGAAGAGAACCACCTCCCGTCATAACTATTCCGCGCTCAACAATATCAGCTGCGAGTTCGGGCGGGGTCTGACCAAGAGTACTCTTTATTTCTTCTATGATGCCATTAATTGGTTCCTGCAGCGCCTCTCTGACCTCTACTGAATCAATTTCAAGTCTACGCGGCAGACCTGTTATAGCATCAGTACCTTTGATTTCCATCTTTTCGATCTTTTTATCAGGTGACGCATTTCCAATTTTAATCTTCAAATTTTCAGCAGTCTGTTCCCCGACAATCAGGTTATGTACATTTCTGACATGCTTGATAATAGCTTCATCGAACTCATCGCCGCCAATTCTTATTGCGTTTGTTACAACCATTCCGCCGAGCGATATAACCGATATTTCAGTTGTCCCGCCTCCGATGTCACAGACCATGTGTCCGGCAGGCTCGAATATAGGCATATTAGCGCCAATTGCCGCCGCGAGAGATTCTTCAATAACCTTTACTTCACGGGCTCCTGCTTTAAGAGCACATTCTTCCACTGCACGTCTTTCCACTTCGGTAATACAGGTGGGAACACCTATAACCATTCGAGGTTTCACGAAAAGGCGTCGCGGTATTACGCTGGAAATGAAATACCTTATCATTTTTTCAGTCGTTTCAAGATCAGCTATAACACCGTCACGCAGCGGTCTGATGGCTATAATATCACCAGGAGTTTTCCAAAGCATCTTCTTTGCTTCTGCTCCAACAGCAACTACCTTTTTAGTTCCTCTTTCTACGGCAACAACGGAAGGTTCTGATATTACGATTCCTTTTCCTCTGATGTGTACCAGAGTATTGCATGTACCAAGATCAATTCCAATATCAGATGAAAAAGCATCTGAAAATTTGCCAAATCCCATTAAAACCCCCCACTATTCTCTAACCATATAGTTTAAGCTTTGCACCATAGTGATAAGAATCTATTTCAAGACACTTTCGCCATTGATATCTTGCCTTAACACTGTCGCCCATCTTATCATAGATATCACCCAGATAATAATGAGCATCAGCAGCTTTATCATTTTTTTCAAGTATCTTTAAATATTCCTCTTCAGCCCTCTCATAATCACCATTTTCAATGAGAATATTCCCGAGCAGGTACCTTGCTTTCTGTTCAACACTGAAATCTGTTGTTTTTTTCAATGCCAAGTTTAAATACTCTTCAGATTTAGTTCTCTCCTCAAGCTGATAATATGTCTGAGCCAATACCAGGTAGAGCATATCGGTAGCCTTTACTTCAATTGCCCTAAGATAGTATTCAACACTTTTATAATATTTTCTCAGCCTGGAATTCAGTAAACCTAAATATTCAAATGTATCTTCACCAGTATAACCGGCTTCAATTGATTCTTCCAGATATATTATAGCAAGATCAGAATAGAATTTCCCCTTCTGAAAATAACATTTACCAATTATGTATTTAACTTTACCCTTAATATCTTCATTACAGACAAGCAGCGCCCTTCTCAGGTTCATTAACGAGCTATCAAAAAGAGGTATTTTTTCTTCAAGAGAGTATTGTGATGCTCCACGGTAAAAATAAGAGAATCCATTATAAATCAGAGCTTTCTGATTCATTGGATCTTCTTTAAGAATAGCTTCACATTTAATATTAATAGTTTCGTAATGCTGGTTTTCCCAAAGTGCTTCTATTGTCCGAGCTTCTTCCTGATTATTAATCAAATCCGTTTCTGTACGCGAACCTATAGTAAAATAAAGTACTACAGCAACAGCAACGCAGACAGCAATAATGCTGACTGTAATTATTAGCGGCTTTTTGCTTTTCTGCTTCTTGCCGCTGAATCTATATCTATCTTCAGGTAGAATCATTCTTCAGCCTTATGAAATTAGTAAAAAAGACGGATCTATAAGCCGGGTTCTGTAATAGTTTTTCATAGAAAAACCATCGATAACCATCTATCTCCATCAGCAATTACTCACTGATTCAAGCAGTTTACCCGCAGACTAAAGACCTCTCGCTACGCTCGTGGACTTTCAGGTGAACACCCTCTGCTGCTTAACTTTGCTCCTGGTGAGGTTTACCTTGCCTTCATTGTTACCAATGAAGCGGTGGGCTCTTACCCCGCCATTTCACCCTTACGAAAACCGGCAAGCCGGTTTTTTGAAGTTTCTTACGAAACTTCACACCTCAATTCCTTGCAGAATGAAGCGCGCGGTATATTTTCTGCGGCACTGTCTGTAAAAGGTTGTCTTCAACCTTCCCCCGGATATTAGCCGGCACCATGTTCTTCGAAGCCCGGACTTTCCTCCTCAAGAAAACCAAAGGTTTTCTTCCGGCGGCCATCCGATCCGTCTTGAATATAGTATCACAAGAACCATTCTTTGCCAATTGAAGCTGAACGAAATAAATTTCGTTTGTGAAATACTTTCAATCCTGAAAATACTTTCAATTAAAAATCGTCGTCGTCATCCTCAAGATCGGCAAGACCTTCAGCTTCATCATCAGACAGGAAAGTCATATCATACTTCTCATCAGAATCCAATTCTTCAAAGAAAAGGATTCGGCTGCAGTAGGGACAAAAATGAATCTGCTCACCCTTACGCACCTCGTTCACGAACTGTGCGGGAAGAATCATATGACAGCCTGAACAAACAGCACTCTTTACAGGAACTATACCGACACCGGATTTACTCTTGATGATTCTTTCGAATTTGAATAGAATTTCACTATCCATTT
>DMKD01000034.1 GCA_003454605.1 Spirochaeta sp.
GATTTGATTTCAAACTCGGCTTCGCTGTCTGCTGACCATACAGCACAATCGGGAAGGTCTCCGCTGAAATCAGCACCTGCAAATTCTGCAGCCTTCTTTACGCTGTCACGAAGTTTGAGACCCTCTTTAACTGCAGTAACAAAAACCTGTTTGTCGAAGTTAGCATTTGTAATGGTTCTGAACAGACCGTTGTATACAAAGCTGTTTGCTTCTGAGACATTGATACCAAGCTTTTCAGCTTCTACTGCGTAGTAAGAAATACCCTTGAGTACATGAATCAGAAGATCCTGCATTCGGGCAACATCATCCTTCTTTCCGCAAACACCGACTTTAGTACAACCAGTTCCTTTTGCGGTTTCCTGACACTGAAAACAAAACATTGACATAATTTTCTCCCATCAAGTTGACTCTAATCAACTTTGTATAATTTCTCTTTGATGATGTGAGAATAAATTATGTATCGATAAAAAACGGTAACATATGTTACAGAAATTGATATTTTTTTATTTTTTATTAAATAAGCTCGGGAATCTCTTCGTCCTGCCGTTAAAATAGCTTCCTCTGCCGGTCGTCATCCACTGTACATCTCACTGCTCATCTCGTTTTTCCAGTTTATTGCCGTAACTATCGATAAAGATAAAATCTGATAAACTCTTCCTTTCAGGTCGGTTCTCTTCAATCTCTATCTGCGCTTCTGTTAATAAAGTTTCATAATCTTCGGTGTGTTTTCCTATTGCAATCAGGTTGATCAATGTCATCTCTGGTGGAATGCCCAGCAGCTCCTTGGCCTTATCCTGATTATAACCTGCCATTGGGTGAGCTATAAGCCCTAACTCTGTCGCTTGTAGCATAATAAAACCACATGCAATTCCTGTGTCAAAAAGATAGTACTCGCGACCGTCTTTCATTCGGCAGTCGAGAGATGCCTCAGAAACAACCGCAATGAACATAGATGCGTTATAAGCCCAGCTGTTTTTATCAGTAATTGCAGTTTGAATCGATTTTAATCCTTCGCTGCTTGAAATGAAAATAAATTGCCATGGCTGTTTGTTGAAACAGGAGGGGGCTAATTGTGCAGCATGACCAAGCTTCCTCTTGATTTCATCAGAAATATCAACCTCAACCAGCGAACGTAATGCCCGTCTCTTTTTTATTGAATCTTTAACTTTCATCTCTTTAATATACTAATAAATATCCTTGTGGTGAATCTTTTACCTATACTGTGAGACTTCAGCAGCTTCTGCTCTTTCATTTCCTATAAGTTGAAATTATTCCCGAAATATGCGATTATCGTCGAAGTAATGATAAACAGCATTTCTGCTGTTTATCATTTCGAAGTATAGAACAAGGTTTATACTTCACCACCTAATCCGCTATACAAGGCGGAATACTATTACAGGAGATAAAATGCGGTTTTCCCAGATTTTTGGACACACTTTGAAAGAAGCGCCTTCGGATGCTCAGGCGATTTCACACCAGTATCTTATCCGCGGCGGTTACATTCACCAGGTTGCGGCAGGTCTTTTTTCCTACCTTCCTCTGGCCCGCAGGGTTCTTAACAAGATAGAAGGCATCCTCCACGAAGAGATGGCCGCTATAGGCGGACAGGAAGTTACCATGCCGGTAGTTCTGCCTGCCGATATGTGGCAGGAATCGGGCCGTTGGTATACGATCGGTTCTGAGATGACAAAATTCCATGACCGTAAAGACCACGATATGGTTCTTGCAATGACTCATGAAGAGGCGCTTTGTAATCTTGCAAGTAAATATATACGCTCTCATAAAGAGCTTCCTCAGCTTGTTTACCATATTCAGACCAAATGGCGTGACGACGCACGTCCCCGTGCAGGATTGATTCGTGTACGCGAGTTTAAGATGAAAGATTCATACAGCCTTGATACAAGCTGGGAAGGACTGGATAAGCAGTACCGTGCTCACTATCAGAGCTATTTCAACATATTCAACCGCTGCGGGCTTGATGTTCTTGCTGTAAAGTCTGATACGGGAATGATGGGGGGTAAGATCGCTCATGAGTTCATGTACCTCACTCCGATTGGTGAAGATACTATCATATATTGTGATAACTGCGGCTACCACTCAAACCGCCAGGTTGCTGATTTTAAGAAGCCCGAGGCTGTAAAAGAAGATCTAAAAGAACTGGAAAAGGTTGAAACTCCTAACTCTAAGACTATTGAAGAGCTGGCAGACTTTCTTGAGATTCCTGAAAGCAGAACGGCTAAGGCCGTCTTCATGGTTGCGACTGTTCAGGAAGACAATGAAACCGAGGTCGAGAAATTTATCATTGCAATCCTGCGCGGTGATATGAATCTTAATGAGACCAAGCTTGCAAATGCAGTAAAAGCCAAAGACCTTCGTCCGGCGCATGAAGATGAGATCAAGGCTGCAGGTGCAGTTCCCGGATACGGTTCGCCGGTTGGAATAAAGGGTGCAATAGTCGTAGTTGATGATCTTGCAGCCGAATCCACAAACCTTGTTGGAGGAGCAAATGAAGATGGATACCACCTTCTGAATGTAAACTGCGGGCGTGATTTTAAGGCTGATCTAGTTATTGATATTACTGCTGCTGAAACAGGCCACCGCTGCATTGAATGCGGTCATGTTCTTGAGGCTGAAAAGGCGGTTGAAGTCGGCAATATTTTTAAACTGGGTACCCGCTACAGTGAGGCAATGAATGTAACTTACCAGGACAAAAACGGTAAGGTGCAGCCTGTTATCATGGGTTCATACGGAATCGGCGTCGGCCGCCTGCTCAGCTGTGTTGTTGAGCAGCATCATGATGATTACGGCATCAAGTGGCCTATTTCAATCGCGCCTTTTGAGGTGGAGATTGTTCTTCTGCACGACAAAAAAGGAACTGAGGCACAGGATGTGGCCGAAACCCTCTACGAAGAGTTTAAAGCTGCCGGAGTTGAGGTCCTTTTTGACGACAGAAAGGAAAGTCCCGGATTCAAGTTTAATGATGCCGACCTCGTAGGAATACCGCTGAGGCTTACAGTGGGGCGCAGAGCCCTCGATAAGGGCGGAGTTGAGTTCAAGCTGCGCGGCTCGAAAGATAACGAGATAGTGCCCGTTGATAAGGCAGTAGAGAAGATTAAGGCAGAAATCGAACGGCTTCATAAGGAAATTAGAGACAGTCTGCAAACCGTTGAATACAAAGATTGATTTAATATTTTTTTTAGAGTTGTGACCCCGGTATGGATTTCTGTGCCGGGGTTTTTATTTGAAATCTTCCAGTGTAACGCCTTCTCCTGACGCGACGGGGCGTGACAGTGTTTTCCCGAGTATTTCTTCATAAAACTCAGGCCTGATACCGGGTCTGAGTTTTTTTTCGGACCGCAGCAGCGCCGTGTTTTCAGTTGTAACCAGGGTGCCTGGCGGCAGTTCGTGCAGGGCGTGGACCGAACGGTTTGTCCGCCCGTAGTTTGCGGCCTCTGAAGGAGCAAGGGTTTTGACGCCGTTTCCAAGAAGCCGGTTTATGCGTTCAGCTCCGAACTGCTTTTTCAGTGAATCCAAAGCATCTTCCCGGCTGCTCAGAGATTCAATTTCCCGAACAGACCTGGTCATCGAGCTGAACAGTTCGGGAGTCAGGGCAATGGGATCATCCAGACCGCCGTCACTGTTTTTCAGGGTAAGATGCTTTTCAATATAGCGGGCACCAACGGCGGCAGCTGCAGCGGGAACCATGACCGGATCAA
>DMKD01000074.1 GCA_003454605.1 Spirochaeta sp.
TGCAGTCTTTGAAGATAACGTCCTGCAGTCCAGCTGAAACAAATGATGAATAGTATAGGTCGCAGCTGGTGAATCCTCCATCCGTAAATCTGACTCCGTTGAAATTAGTGTGAAGAAGCTCGGAATCATCAAAGGCACAGTTCCTGAACACGGAGCAAGCAAAAACTGAATATCTTATATCAACAGATGAGAAGCTGCAGTCGTGAAACTCACAAAAATCAAAGAAACAGAGTTTGATTGACACTTCATCGAATATAACATCCCTGAATATGGTTTTAGAAAATTTGGAGGTAAGAATGTTGCGGCAGGGGATTTTAATATTACTGATTCTGGCTTTGGCAAGTGAGAAATTCGTTACTTCATCACAGTCACTGAGCATCTCAACAGTCGACATCAGGAAATTTCCAGGTTCCTCGATATGACCGAAGCAGTACTTGCTTCCGGTAACCGCATATTCATTACAATTTTCCTTTGCGCATTTTCGGGATGAAAACATAATTAAATATATCAGTGTTTTCGTTTTTGGTCGACTTTTTTTTACACGGCATTGAGACTGGACAACCAAAGCCTATACGGTTATTATTTCTATATGTCATATTGTTATGCTTGCGGTCATCAATTCCCCGATGATATAAATGTGTACCGAAGTACCGAATGCCCTTCATGCGGAAAAGATGTGAAAGTCTGCCTGAATTGTGAATTTTACAGCCCCGGCTCGAATATGGACTGCAGAGAACATATCAGCGAAGCCGTTAAGGACAAAGATAGATCCAATTTCTGTGATTATTTTAAATTGGGAAGCAGATCTGCATCAGGTAATATAAATAAGAAATCTGATAAAGCACGTTCTGATTTCAACAGCCTTTTCGGTGATGAATAATTCCCCCATTCTTTTTTTTGATTCCGGAATCGGCGGACTCCCGTATCTGGAGTGGCTGAAGGTCCGTATGCCTGAAGAATCGTTTATTTACATTGCAGATAACAAGAATTTCCCATATGGGACCAAAAGCAGGGAGCAGCTGATCGATATTATACATGACACAATGGATGAGGCAGTTGATAAGTACAGCCCCAAGGCCTCTGTTATAGCCTGCAATACTGCATCGGTGATAAGCCTTGATCATCTTCGCTCTAATTTTGATTTTCCATTTATCGGGGTTGTTCCTGCAATAAAACCAGCGGCTTTTTTGTCTGAGAATAAAAAGATCGGTCTAATGGCTACTAATAGGACAATTGAAGATAAATATACTGAAAAACTGATTATTGAACATGCATCAGACTGTGAGGTGTTTCGATATGCCGGAACAGAAATTATTGACTTCATCGAAAACGAACTAAGCTCCGCAAAATCTGGAGAGAGAGAGACTGTTATTGATCCTGCTGTGAAATTTTTCCATGAAAAAGAAGTCGACATTGTCGTTCTTGGCTGTACACATTTTCTCCTTCTTGAAAATGAACTGCAGAATGCTCTCGGACCGCAAATTAAGATTATTGATTCAAGAGAGGGTGTGGGAAGGCAGATTGTAAGAGTTTTAAAAGATAAAGATATTTTATCTGCTAAGAAGCAGAGTGATCTTTTTGTTCTCACCGGGCAAGGCGATGAAGAAAAAAAGATAAAAAACTATCGCTGGATATCGAAGAAATACGGCCTATGCGCGGTCTAGTTCATTACGGAATTAATAATATTTATACCGTCAATACTGAAGATGGCATCTTCGAGTGTCGTATCAAGGGAAAGAAACTAAAATCTGATAGAAAGGAGTACAATCCGATATGCTCCGGCGATTGGGTTGAGCTTATTAAGGACGAAAATCACCCCGGGAAGGGAATGATAACCGAGCGTCACGATAGAGAGAATGCTTTTGCCCGGTGGAACCGCAAGAGAGCAAATGTTCAGACAATTGCCGCGAATATTGATCTTCTTGTATGTATTCTTTCACCCGAATCTCCGCCTTTCAGACCAAGATTTGCCGATAGAGTTCTCGTGAATGCAGAAGATAATTTTCCTGTCCTAATAGTGTTGAACAAGATCGATCAGGAAATAGACGATGAAACAGAGCGGCGCATAAGCGGATGGATGAAAATGGGTTATGAAGTTATAAGAACAAGCGCTAAAACCGGATATGGAGTAGATCAGTTAAAGTCAATTATCGAGGGTAAAACCGCTGCCTTTGTTGGGCAGTCGGGTGTTGGTAAATCTTCGCTTCTTAATGCCGTTGAGCCGGGTTTGAATTTCAGAGTCGGAGATGTTTCAGAGAAATTCAATAAGGGGACGCATACCACCTGCTTTGCGGTGCTCGATTCATGGAAGGACGGAATAATTATTGATACCCCTGGAATAAAGGAAATTGATCCTGTAGGGATTGAACCGGAGATCCTTTCACATTTTATGAGGGATTTTAAACCCTATCTCGGGAAATGTGCTCATTCGGTATGTATGCACCGTGATGAACCCGGGTGTGCGGTTAAACAGGCGGTAGAGGACGGAGCCGTTCTTGAAGAGCGTTATTCCAGTTATCTGAGAATACTCCAGGATCTGGAACATAGACTGAAACTGAATAAATACCGAAAGGAGACATGAGCTGGAGAATCAAACTATCGAACTGCTTGAGTTTGATCAAATAAGAGATGACATCGCCTCATACGCCAAATCACCCGGCGGTGCAGCACTAGTCAGGGCTCAGGGATTTGAAACAGACAACACGATACTCGAAAAAAAGAAAGATATAGTAACTGACTGGAAAAAACTGCTTGAATCAGATTTGAAGCCGCCTGAGTTGTATTTCCCAGACATAGATTTCACAGCCAAGCTGGAAAAAAGCGGTACAGTCCTGGAAGGTATACAGCTCGCTGATGCAGCTGAGTATATTAAGTCTTCAGAAAAGATGAAAATCTTCTGTGAAAAACAGCCCGAGGGAATAAAACTCTCCGGAGCGCTCCTGCAGGAAGCCGGTCTTCTGCCTGAACTGGGGCAGTACTCAAAGGCGATTTACAGTGAAATCAATCCCGACGGCACTGTAAAAGAAAATCATCCCCTGCTTAAAAGTGCCAGAGCAAGAATTGCCGGCCTTCACGGCCGGATAAACAGAATTACCTCAGGGTATATGAATGACGCTAGAGATATCTGGCAGTCAGCTACCTCGACTCAGCGTGACGGCAGAATTGTCCTGCCGCTGAAAGCAAACTACAAAGGCAGGATTAAGGGCCTTGTGCATGAGGTCTCTTCATCCGGCGCAACAGTTTTTATAGAACCTTTTGATCTCGTCGAGCTTAATAACGACATGGCCTATGAACAGAGCATGCTGAATCAGCAGGTGATAAAAATACTGCGCGCGCTCACCGACCGGCTTCGCGAAACCGCCGGAGAGTTTAAACTTCTTCTGGATCAGGTATCCTACATAGACAGCTGGTATGCAAGAGCATCCTACAGCAAAAGGAATAATTGCATCAGGCCTCTGCATAAGGAATCAGGAATCGTTTTAAAGAACGGCAGACACCCCCTGCTTGGTAAAACAGCAGTGCCGATCAGTCTCAGCTTTGCCGATGACCTTACTATCCTTATTATTACCGGTCCCAATGCCGGCGGGAAAACTGTTACTTTGAAAACCTGCGGATTGTTTGTACTGATGAATCAATTCGCAAGCGAACTGCCGGCTGATGAAGGAACGGCAATCGGCCTGTATGAAAATATCTTTGCCGATATCGGTGATGACCAGTCAATAGAAGAATCTTTATCCACCTTTTCCGGACACATGAAGAGAATTAGCGAGGTTATTAACAGTGCCGGTACAAACTCTCTCGTGCTGCTGGATGAGCTTGGGTCCGGTACCGACCCCTCCCAGGGATCGGCAATCGCAATGGGAGTGCTTGAACACCTTCGTTCCAGAGATATAGCTACTATAGTTACTACTCACCACGCAGCTGTTAAAAATTTCGGCTACACACATAAGGGCGCGGTTAATGCATCCGTATCATTTGATGCTGAAACAATGAGACCGACATATGAGATCATTGAAGGTGTGCCCGGAGAGAGCCATGCTGTAGAGATTGCTGAGTCTATGGGACTGCCTGAATCAATCATCGCAAGAGCAGGTGAATATCTTGACAGCGGGGACGCAACTGTTTCCGAGATGATTCGTGAGCTTGAAAACCGCCAGTATCAGATTATAGAACGGGATCGAAAACTTGCAGAAGAAGAAGCAAGAAATAAAGAAGATCGTCGGATCCTTGATCTTACGAGACTGAAACTGAGACAGGCTGAACATCAGATAAATCAGCAGGATTACAGCAGGCTTAAAACCTTTGTGAAAGATTCAAGGCGCGATCTTGAGAATCTGGTACGTGAATTGAGAGAGGGGGAGATAACAAAAGAGAAGACCCGGAAGGTTAAGGAGCATATAGCCTCACTCAACGAGAAACTAGATAAAGAGAAAGAATCAATTGAAAATCTGGAAGATGAACTTTCTTCATATGATACGAATTCTGAACTCAGGGAAACTGTTTTTGAAGCCGGCCTGGAAGTAAGATATGCAAAAAATAACAGGACGGGAGTCATTGTTGAAGCACGGAAGAATGATAGCTGGCTTGTAGCATTCGGTAACATTAAGCTGACTATCAAAGAGACGGAACTGAAGGCGGAAAAAAAGAAAAAGAACGATAAGCATGTAATAAGTTCAGGAAGTGCGGGCTTTTCGGCTAGAGCAGTATTCGAGCTTGATCTGAGGGGGATGCGCGTCTATGAAGCTGAAGCCGCCCTTCATAAACAGATAGATTCCGCTCTTTTGAGCGGTCTCACAGATTTTAGTATTATTCACGGCCTAGGCGAGGGTATTCTTCAGAAAACGGTACATGATTTTCTTAAAACCTGCAGTTCGGTAAAAGATTATGAATATTCTGATCCTGAGCAGGGCGGATTCGGAAAGACAGTTGTTAAGCTCTGATACAGGCGTTTTGGTGGTTAAATGGTTTACAGTCAAAAGATAAGAGAATTAGATAAGAAGTTGAAAAATGTATTTGATCTTATTGACGATTTTCTAGAAAACAATTACGGTAACAAGTATCATTTACATCCGAACCGGCCTAAGCGCGGTGCTACAGCCAATAAGGCCAGTGACGGGTTGTTTAATGTAGGAGCAAGTTTCAGTGCCGGCTATGGTTCAGTCCATGGAAGAGGATATGTCGTCGAGGTGGATCTCGCAACCCTTGACCACGTTCCCGACCAGGTACAAAGAGATATTGAGAAAGAGGTAGTCGATCTATTGCGGGGTATCATACCTGAATACTTTCCTAATCAGGATATAAAGGTAAGCAGGGACGGAAATGTGCTGAAAATTTATGGTGAACTAGTAATTAATGATTAAAATTTAAGAAAATGTGCTTTTTTTGCCGAACAAATTTGCATTGGTAATCAAGGTTTAATAATATAAAATAATAGATATTGTATATGTGAGGGAAATATGGATGTTCAACTCAAAGAGCTATTAGAAAAAATCAATAAAGACGGAGTCGAAACAGCTGATCAGAAGGCTTCAGAAATTATAGCGGATGCTGAAAAAAAAGCTGCCGATATCATCGCAAAAGCAAGAAAAAACGCAGATAAAATCATTTCTGACGGTGAAGCGGAAGCTGCAAAGGCTGAAACCGGGGGCAAGGCCGCAATTGCTCAGGCCGGACGAGATCTCGTTCTTAAAACAAAGACCGAGATTGAAATATTATTTAAATCGATCGTTGATTCCGATACAAAAGCTGCAATGTCAGGCAAGACGCTCGAAGATGCTGTTGTGACTGTTGTGAAGGCCTGGGCCGATAAGGGCGATTATACCGTACAGCTTTCTGAAAAGGATTTTACCGAGCTCCAAAGCAGTCTTAATTCAAAGCTTGCAGCTGAACTGAAGAAAGGTGTTGAAATCAAACCATTCGCAGGTATCGAATCAGGTTTCAGAATGACCGAAAAAGACGGAGCTTCATATTTTAATTTCACGGCCGAAGCGGTGGCGGCAAATTTGGCTGAACTGCTCAATCCGAAACTCTCAGGAATTATTACACATTCAGTGAAGGAGTAGGTTTTGGCTGCATATTATTATACGGTAGCATCGCTTCCGATGCTCATCCTTGATCAGGACCCCCCGGTCAGCCTCGAATATTTCCTAGAGAACTGCCGTTACACAATGAGTGAAGACGACTATGCAACGCTTATTTCGGCGGAAATTATTCCAAAACAACAATCAACAAACAGCACAATTTCGATGTGGCAGAATTGGGAACGTTCATTGAGAAATGAACTATCCGCAGTAAGAAGCCAGAAGACCGGGATTGACTATGAAAAGTATCTCCGTGAAGGAGACAGTTCGACCGGTGTTTTTGATGCTGTGAGGGACGCAAGCGGCGCTGCCAATCCAAAAATTGGCGAGGACATCCTCGACGCTGCCAGATGGAGATATCTTGATGAGCTTGAGAGTACTCACAACTTCGATTTAACCAAACTCATCGTCTATTATCTGAAACTTCAGATTGCTGAACGCAGGAATTTAATGAATTTCAAGAATGGTGAAGAGAAATACAAGGGAATATATCAGGACATCACGGAAAAAATACATCAAGCATACGATGGAGAATTATAGATGGCAGTAAGTAAAGGTAAGGTTACAGGTGTTAATGGAAACATGGTTACCGTAGAGGTAGAAGACGTTGTTTCTTTGAATGAGGTTGCCTACATAGAAGTAGGCAAACAAAGGTTAAAAGCCGAGGTTATACGAATTAAAGGTGATAATGCCGAGCTTCAGGTTTTTGAAATGACTGAAGGACTCGGTATTGGAGATTTAGTTTCTTTTACTCAGGAAATGCTTTCTGTTGAACTTGGACCCGGGCTTCTGGGCCAGGTATTTGACGGTCTTCAGAATCCGCTTCCGAAACTCGCAGAAGAATGCGGATTCTTTCTTGAAAGAGGAGTTTATTTAGGCGCTCTGCCGGAAGATAAAAAATGGGACTTTACTCCTGTAGTTAAAGTTGGAGATACCGTAGAAAAAGCTGATACCCTCGGTACGGTACCTGAAGGTATCTTCGAACACCGAATCATGGTTCCATTTAACCTTTATGATAGATATACAGTTAAAGAAATTGTTCCTGCCGGGTCATATACAATTAAAGATACAGTGGCAAAGCTTGAAGACAGCAAAGGGAATGTAATTGACGTAACAATGAGTTTTACCTGGCCGGTTAAGAGACCTATTTCTGAATATGCTGAAAGACTCAGGCCTGTAAAGCCGATGGTCACTAAACTGCGGCTGGTAGATACATTTTTCCCTGTTGCTCTCGGAGGTACTTACTGTATTCCGGGACCCTTTGGTGCAGGTAAAACAGTACTGCAGCAGGTAACCAGCCGTAACGCGGATGTTGATATCGTAATTGTTGCGGCCTGCGGTGAACGTGCAGGTGAGGTTGTAGAAACCCTTAAAGAATTTCCAGAACTGATTGACCCCAAAACCGGTAAATCACTGATGGAACGTACCATGATAATCTGTAATACATCATCGATGCCCGTTGCAGCTCGTGAAGCATCGGTTTATACAGCAGTAACACTGGCTGAATACTACCGTCAGATGGGACTTAATGTTCTGCTTCTTGCGGATTCAACCTCCCGATGGGCGCAGGCGATGCGTGAAATGTCGGGCCGTCTCGAAGAGATCCCCGGTGAAGAAGCATTCCCTGCATACCTCGAGTCAACAATTGCATCCTTCTATGAACGTGCAGGACGTGTCAGACTGAAAGACGGTACTGAAGGTTCAGTAACAATCGGCGGTACAGTTTCACCGGCCGGAGGTAACTTTGAAGAACCCGTTACTCAGGCGACTCTAAAGGTTGTAGGCGCCTTTCACGGACTATCACGTGAACGTTCTGATGCACGTAAATATCCTGCGATACATCCGCTTGAAAGCTGGAGTAAGTATAAGGGCGTTTTGAATGAAAGCAGAACCGAAGTAGCACGTTCAATTATCTTCAGGGGTAATGAAGTAGAACAGATGATGAAGGTTGTCGGTGAAGAAGGTACGAGCATCAATGACTATATCATATATTTGAAGGGTGACTTCATCGATTCAGTCTACCTCCAGCAGAACTCGTTCGACCCGGTTGATAATTCAGTTTCTACTGAGCGTCAGGAACATATCTTTAACATCATGTTTGATATTATTACAGGTGCACTCGATCTTGATTCAAAAGAGAGCGCACGAACCTGGTTCTATCAGCTGCGCCAGAAGTTTATCGACTACAACGGTGTTGACTGGCAGTGTGCAGACTTTAAAAAGCTTGAGTCTGAAATCCTGGCAATGATTAAAGAAAAGAAAACCGGAGTAGATGAAAGTCTCCTGGCAAAGCAGGGTGAGGAGTAAGATAATGCGGAAAGTGTACAGTAAAATAGAATCAATTGCCGGTAACGTCATTACAGTGAAGGCGGAAGGTATTAAATACGGCGAGCTTGCCGAGGTAACCACCTCATTCGGTAAATCACTCGCCGACGTGATAAGACTCAACGGCGACACTGTTTCGCTTCAGGTCTATTCAGGCGGACGAGGCGTATCGACTGGTGATGAAGTAAGATTTCTCGGACATCCGATGAAGGTTTCATTCTCAGATAATCTTATGGGTAGAATTTTTACCGGTTCGGGTATGCCGCGTGATAACGGTCCTGAACTTACCGATAATCTCATTGAAATCGGCGGTCCTTCGGTTAATCCGGCGAAGAGAATTATACCCAGAAACATGATTCGAACAGGTCTTCCTATGATCGATGTTTTTAACTCACTCGTTGAGTCGCAGAAACTGCCGATATTCTCTGTTTCAGGTGAGCCCTACAATGAACTGCTTGCGCGAATCGCAATGCAGGCCGAGGTCGACATGATCATACTCGGAGGGATGGGACTCAAATACGATGATTATCTTTTCTTCAAAGACACTCTCGAAGAGGGCGGCGCCTTAAGTCGTACAACATTCTTTGTTCATACTGCTTCCGACCCGATTGTAGAATGTCTGCTTGTACCCGATATTTCACTCGCTGTTGCCGAAAAATTTGCTCTTAAGGGTAAGAAGGTCCTCGTTCTGCTTACAGATATGACTAACTTCTCTGATGCAATGAAAGAAATTGCGATTACACAGGAACAAGTTCCCTCCAACCGAGGTTACCCCGGAGACCTTTATTCACAGCTTGCTTCACGTTATGAAAAGGCCGTAGACTTCGAAGGTGCAGGTTCAATCACCATTCTTGGTGTAACTACCATGCCCGGTGACGACGTTACGCATCCCGTACCCGATAACACAGGCTACATCACTGAGGGACAGTACTACCTGAAAAACGGCCGTATTGAGCCCTTCGGTTCACTCTCTCGTCTTAAGCAGCAGGTCAACGGCCAAACCCGTGAAGACCATAGAGCTCTTATGGACGGTATGATTAAGCTTTATGCGGCTAACCTTGAATCTGTTGAAAAGAAATCCATGGGTTTCAGGATGTCAGACTGGGACACTAAGCTGCTGAAATATGGTGTTATCTTTGAGAAGGAAATGATGGACCTTACAGTCAATATTCCGCTCGAAGGAGCACTTGATAAGGGTTGGGAGATCCTCGCTGATTGTTTCACACCGGAAGAAACCGGCCTGAAGACTGATATGTTGAATAAATTCTGGCCGTCAAAATAATAACGGAAGGTATGCATGGCTAAAGTAAAGCTTACAAAAAATGAGCTTAAGAAACAGAAAGACTCACTGAAACGCTTTACCCGTTATTTACCGACCCTGCAGCTGAAAAAACAGCAGTTGCAGATGGTCATAAGACAGGTTGAGATCCAGATAGAAGAAAAGCGTGTCGAAATAGCGAAGTATGAAGAATCATTATCTGACTGGATCAGCGTTTTCGGTGAAGAAATGGGAATTGGCGACATAATCAGGATAAAGGAAATTGAGAAAGACATCGGGAATATCGCCGGTGTCGACATTCCGATTTTTAGAAAACTTGAATTTGAGCCTATTGAATACGATCTGTTCATTATGCCTCTCTGGGTTGACCGCGGTATTGTCACCCTTAAGGAACTTGCCGCCTTGAACGCAGAGATTGAAGTACTTCTTGAGCAGAAACAGCTTCTTGATGACGAACTCAGGACAACCAATCAGAGGGTTAACCTCTTTGAAAAGGTTAAAATCCCAGAGGCCAAGGATGTTATCAGGAAGATAGGTATTTATCTCGGTGATCAGCAGACCGCTGCTGTTGTCCGGGGTAAGATGGCCAAGGGAAAAGTGGTGAAGGTATCATAATATGGCTATAGTAAAAATGAAAAAGGTTTCCCTTGTGCTGTTTGACAAGTACAGGGAAGAATCGCTTAAACAGCTTCGTGATATCGGTGTACTTCATCTTGAACAGTTAGAAGGACGTGGTGAGGAGTATGAAAAACTAAGCGCCCGTAGTGAAATACTAAAGAGTGCACTCTTAATAGTGCCGGCTGAAAAAACTGAAGAATCTATCGAATACATGGGTATTGAAGACGCAATGGTAAAAGCAGACGAAGTTTTTGCCGAATCAGAAAAGCTGAAAGCTGTTTTGGACCGGATCAATGCATTGGCAAAAGAGATAGAAAGGATTGAACCCTTGGGTGATTTCGAACCTCATCTTGCTGAAAAGCTATCTGAATCAGGTGTTGAAGTATCGGTTTATGAGATAAATAAATCAGAAAGCAGTATTTTTGCCGCTAATAATGCCTTCAGGCTCGCAGAGACAAAGAGTAAGATGTATTTTGCTTTTGTCGGTGCCCTCCCTGAGGCAGTAGAAAACTTTGACGGCTTTAAAATGCCGGCTGAGGGATTAAATAATCTTAAGGCTGAGCAGCTGAGGTTACGTGAAGAATATGCTGAAACCGGGAAAAAGATTAGTGAGATGGTCAAATACAGAGAACTGCTGTTGAAAGCTCTTGATGATTCTGATTTTGATCTTGATTTTGAGCTTGTTCGTTCCGGAATTAATACTGAAGAAAAGCTGTCTTTTCTGACTGGATTCTGTCCCGTCCCGGTATTGGAGCAGCTACAGAAAGAGGCATCAAAGAACGGCTGGGGACTTCTTGTAGATGAACCAGCAGAAGAAGATGAAGTTCCGACCCAGCTTAAGCTCGGAAAATTTGCATCGCTTCTTACCCCCGTAACAGATTTTCTGGGAATTCTGCCGGGTTACAGAGAGCATGATATCAGCTTCTTTTTCCTTTGCTTCTTCTCAGTCTTTACTGCAATGCTTATAGGTGATGCCGGTTACGGCGCACTCTTCCTTGCGGTGACGATAGTCGGAATGATTGTATCAGGCATAAGGACAAAAAGGGTGCCTAAGGCATTCTTCCTGCTTTTACTGCTGAGCGTATCTACAATAATTTACGGAGCTGTTTCAGGAACCTGGTTTGCCAGCAAGTCTATAATGGAAATCAGCTTTTTCCAGAATCTGAAGCTTGATGCATTCAAGGGTACAGATACGGAGCAGATAGCTGTGGTAATGGGAATCAGTTTCTTTCTGGGAATAGTTCAGCTTCTTATTGGTGTTGTACAGAATTTCAGAAAGAATTTCCCGAAACTCAGCAGCTTTGCACAGATTGGCTGGTTTGCGGTTCTTGTCGCAATCTATTATCTCGTATTAACCCTGGTTGTAAAGCGGGCAGGACTCGAAACATATCCGCAGGAAATGCTCTATGTTCTGCTGGGCGGAGTTGCTGTCATCTTCGTATTCGGGGGGCAGGAGCCTGGTAAGAATTTCTTTAAAGGAATTTTGAACTCTCTTGCAAACTTTCTGCAGTTGTTTCTTGATGTCGTTGGAACATTTTCCGACATTATGTCATATGTAAGATTATTTGCGGTAGGACTGGCATCTGTAAAGATTGCTGAAACTTTCAACGGGCTTGGTGCCCAGATGTCCGACGGGCCGATAATTATTTTCGGAATAATTATCGTTATTCTCGGGCACTCAATAAACATTGTTTTAGGACTAATGGCAATACTTGTACATGCTGTCAGACTTAATATATTAGAATATTCCGGCAAGGTCGGTGTAGAATGGTCGGGTTTTAAATACGAACCTTTCACAATAAATAAGGAGAATTAATATGGAATTTGGAATTATCGGACAGGCTGGTGCATTAGGTCTTGCTGCTGTAGGTTCAGCACTTGGTTGTGGTACAGCTGCACAGGCAGCAATAGGCTCATGGAAGAAAGCACTGGTTGCTAATAAAGCGCCTAGCATGCTCCTTGCTGCTTTTGTCGGTTTCCCGCTTTCACAGACCCTCTATGGATTCCTCGTAATGCTCGTTGTTGTTCCTGCTAAAACAGGGGATATGAAACAGCTTGCAACAGGTATTTTCGGCGGATTGGCAATCGGTATGTCAGCATGGTTTCAGGGTAAGGCAGCTGCAGGAGCATGTGATGCTCTTACAGAAACCGGAAAGGGTACTGCCCAGTACGTTCTTGCGCTTGGTATTGTAGAATCAATAGCAATCCTGGTACTTGCATTCCTCTTCCTTATATAGATCCGATTAGGTTTGCGGGGGCATTCATTATGAATGCCCCCCATATTTAATGAAAAAAAAACACACAAAGATTATAAAAATCGGCAATCTTGAGACCGGCGGCGGAGGCCGTGTAACTGTCCAGACCATGTGGAAAAAAAGTCTCGGGCATTTCAGCGACATCGATCTTGAAGAGATCAAGCAGCTTGAATTATGCGGCTGCGATATTCTGCGTTTTTCCGTACCAAATATGCAGGCGGCGGGTATCCTGAAAAAAATTAAGCAGGACATCGATATGCCTCTTGTCGCCGATATCCACTTCGATCACAAAATAGCACTCGAATGTATTAAAAACTCAATAGATAAAATACGAATAAACCCCGGTAACATAGGCGCGGAATGGAAGGTCCGCGAAGTCCTGAACGCGGCATCTGATCAGGGAATTCCGCTGAGAATCGGGATTAACTCGGGCTCGCTTGATAAGAAGTTCTCAGAGATTAAAGATAAAGCCGAGGCGATGATTAAATCTGCAGAGAACGAAATAAACATCCTTGAAAAATACAATTTCAACAATGCCGTCTTTTCACTGAAATCATCGAATGCGTCTGCCACCGTACGTGCTAACAGGGTATTCGATGAAAGATTTGATTATCCGCTCCACTTAGGCGTAACTGAAGCCGGTCCGCTTACTGCCGGCCTCGTTAAATCATCGATTGCTCTGGCCGAACTGCTCAAAGACGGAATCGGCGATACAATCAGGGTGTCACTGACTGACAGCCCGCTGCAGGAGGTTGTGGCCGGCCGCGAAATACTGAAGGCTTGCGGATTATCCAGTAATGGAGTAGATATTATTTCATGCCCCCGCTGCGGGCGTTCTACCTTTGATACACACGCTTTTATCTCGTCAGTCTATGATGACCTCTATAAAATCAGGAAAAATGTGAAGGTTGCGGTGATGGGATGTATAGTAAACGGACCGGGCGAGGCCGCTGATGCGGATATCGGGATTACCGGGGCAGGGAATAAGCTCGTAATTTTTAAACAGGGTAAGATTTATCGAAAAGTTGACGAAAATAAAGGTAGGGAAGAGTTCCTGAAAGTATTAGAAGAATATATCCGATAGATTGGATGGAGTTTAAGCTGTTTTGAAAAAATACCTGCCGCTGTTAATAGTTATTTTCATATTTTTTTCCGTGAATCCCATATATTCCCAGAATGACGCCGAGGCTGAACTGATAGAGCAGATTGAATCATCCTATCAATCAGATGAGCCGACATGGCTCTTGATGGAGAGGGGAAAGCAGGCCTACGATATCGGAGAATACGGTCTTGCTTCAAGGGTATTCCGTGAAGTCCTGAACAGAGAAAAGGTCTATCCGGATGCGGAAGTCTGGCTTGCATATATATTTGAAGAGGAAGGTGAGTACCTCCTCGCGGAAAAACAGTATATCAGGGCTCTTGAAAACAGTTCTGAACTCTATATTATCGAAGATGAAATTACGATTCTTTACAAACTTGCAGAAATCTACCGTAAAACCGACCAATGGGGTCTCTATGAGAATACCCTGCTGAGTATTCTCGATAAAGATGAAAGCGGCGGGGTTCTTAAGCTGCAGTATTCAATGCTGGATGCCTTAAAAGACTATGGTGTCGATAAAATGTTTGAATTATACCGCTATGAGAATACGAAATTCGGAAGGGCAAGAATCGAACTTGGAATCTTCTATTATCAGACAGGGCGCTATACTGAATCACAGATAAACCTGATCCTTCCTATAATTTCGGAGGCTACAACAGGTTTTAACTACATCTTTAATCGAACAGCCGACTATGATTACTACAATTTTGACCTTCATATCGACAATATGCTGCGTTATAACACATTATCAGAATTTCTCACAGCTAATGTTTTCTTTAAAGCGGTGTATTATCTCGCCGCGTCCTTATACGCAGACGGATACTCTGATACAGCTGATTCGCTGTGGCGAATTGTTTACAAGTATGATGAATCAGGCAGCACATGGAAGATCAGATCCGCAAGACAGCTGCGATCACCCTTTATTGAGCCGATTATTTCACACCGGACTTGAATAGCTAAAGAATTAATCGTAATTTCTGGGTAGCATGGACAAAATAATCATCAAGGGTGCCCGTGAGCACAATCTTAAAAATATTGATCTTGAACTGCCCCGTGACAAGCTGATTGTAGTATCAGGCATAAGCGGTAGCGGTAAATCATCTCTTGCCTTCGATACAATTTTCGCTGAGGGTCAGCGCCGTTATGTTGAATCACTTTCTTCCTACGCCAGGCAGTTTCTCGGCAGGCTTGATAAGCCCGATCTTGATTACATAGAAGGTTTATCGCCCGCAATTTCTATCGAACAGAAAACAACCCATAGAAATCCGAGATCTACTGTAGGAACAGTAACCGAGATATATGATTATTTGAGACTGCTTTTCGCCAGAATAGGAAAACCTCATTGCCCTCAGTGCGGAAAAGAGATAAAAGAGCAGTCGGTTGATCAGATTATCGATACTATCATGACCTATCCCGAGGGTTCAAAGATCATCCTTCTTGCTCCTCTTGTCAAAAACAAAAAAGGCGAGCATCAGAAAATTATCGATGATGCAAAAAAGGCCGGTTTTGCCAGGGTGAGAATCAACGGCATGACGCTTAATCTCGAAGATGAGATACATCTTGAAAAGAATAAAAAACATACTATTGATATAATAGTCGATCGTATTAAAATCAGCGATAGTGTGAGAAAGCGACTTGCCGAGTCGGTTGAAACATGTCTCGATATAGCTGACGGCCAGATAATAGTTGTAATGAAGAAAGATGACGGTGAACATTCCGAGTTCTTCTCAAGAAAAAACTCCTGTGCCGACTGTGGAATAAGCATACCTGAGCTGCAGCCGCGTTTGTTCTCGTTCAATAACCCTGAAGGCGCATGTCCTGAATGCTCCGGAATAGGAATGACCCTGGAATTTGATAAAGACCTGGTAATTCCCGACATGTCCATTTCATTCAATGAGGGAGCGGTGAAAACGCATAATCCTGAGGCAAATTGGCACAGAAGCTGGTTTGAAGGTCTAGCCAAGCATTATGATTTCAGCCTTGATACCCCCTTTGATAAGCTCCCTGAGAAGATAGTAGACATCATTCTCTACGGAACAGATGATAAAATAGACGTTAAATACGTAAATAAAAAGAATACAGGTAAATTTGAATACAGCAGCTCATTTAAAGGTATTCTTGCCGAGCTGAAAAGGCGATATCTCGAATCTTCAAGCAACTACATAAAGGATTGGCTTGAGGGATTCATGAGCCAGAATGAATGCAGTGCATGCGGAGGCAAAAGGCTTCGCAAAGAAAGCCTTGCTGTCAGGATTAATAATAAAAACATCTATGAAACCACAAAGATGTCTGTTCATGAGGCCGCCGATTTTTTCGTCAATCTCGAACTGAACGAAACTGAAAAGATGATCTCATCCCAGATAATGAAGGAAATCAACTCAAGACTCCAGTTCATGAAGAGCGTAGGACTCGAGTATCTTGATCTGGAACGCAAAGCGTCTACGCTCTCCGGCGGCGAAGCCCAACGCATCAGACTCGCGACACAGATAGGTTCCTCGCTTGTGGGGGTGCTGTATATCCTTGATGAACCCACAATAGGACTGCATCAGCGTGATAATCAACGGCTTATAGAAACACTTGAGCATCTTCGAGATATAGGCAATACCCTTATCGTCGTAGAGCATGACGAGCAGACCCTGCGAACCGCTGACTACATTGTTGATTTGGGCCCGGGAGCCGGGGTGCACGGCGGATGGGTAACTGCTCAGGGAACATATGATGAAGTTCTGAATAATACAGCGAGCCTTACAGGACAGTATCTGTCGGGGAAAATCATGATTGATGTTCCCGAAAAAAGAAGGGAAGGCAACGGCAGCAGTATTAATATTACCGGTGCCGAAGAGCATAATCTGAAATCAATCGATGTAGAGTTCCCCCTGGGGAAATTTATCGTGATTACCGGTGTCTCAGGTTCTGGGAAATCGACCCTGATGGGTGATATCCTGTATCCGGCTCTTCATAATCAGGTAAACCGGGTACATAAAAAAACCGGCTCGTTCAAAGCCATCTCCGGGGCGGAGAACATTGATAAAATCATCAACATCGATCAGAGTGCGATCGGAAGAACCCCGCGTTCAAATCCCGCTACCTATGTCGGATTGTTTACCCCGATTAGAGATCTTTTCTCTAATCTGCCCGAATCCAAGGCGCGCGGTTATAAGCCGGGCAGGTTTTCATTTAATGTAAAGGGCGGTCGCTGTGAGCATTGTCACGGAGACGGAACAAAAAAGATTGAAATGCACTTTTTGTCAGACGTTTTCGTTACCTGTGACGTCTGCGGGGGCAGGCGATTTAACCGCGAAACCCTTGATATCAGATACAAAGGCAAAAATATCCATGAAGTTCT
>DMKD01000114.1 GCA_003454605.1 Spirochaeta sp.
CCATGACCGGATCAAGGCTGTGATCAGATACACCTGCAGGGATGCCGAAGCGCCCGGAAAGTGCGGGTATAACATTAAGATTATACTCTTCTTCGGGTGCGGGGTAGGATGTTATACAGTGCATAAGCACCGCTTGCTGTCGGGCGGTTTCTGAAACCGATGCTATACAGTTCAGAGCAGCTTCAATATCAGATAGTTTCGATACTCCGGTGGAGAGCAGAAGCTTTTTTCCTGTCCCGGCTGCAAGCTCAAGCAGCGGGAAGTGGTTAAGCTCAGGTGAAGCAATCTTTATCATTTTACATCCGAGCTTGAGAAGCCAGTCGAGACTCATATAGCCGAAGGGCGATGCAAGAAATTCTAATCCCGCGGCCTCAGTCAGGTTTTTTAGTTTCCGGTAGAACTCAAAATCCTGTTCAAGCTCAAGGAATCTGTCAAAGAGTCTGATGCTGCCTCCGGGGAGCTCTACTACTCCGGTCTTTGGATGGATTATTTCATCGGCGAAGATAATCTGAGTTTTAACACAGCCGGCACCGGCTGCCGCAGCGGCGTCGATGAGCATGGAAGCCCGGTCCAGATCGCCGTTGTGCGAGGTGCCTATTTCGGCGATGATAAATATCCGTGATGTATTAGATTTTTTCTGATCGTTCATCCAGCATCCTGAACTTCAATTCAGCCAGACTATCCGACAGTGATACCTTGTAGATGTGCGGATTGAGAAGCCTCTTGAAAGTACTGTCGAGTTTTTTGACATCAGCAATGACATTTTGCCGGATATCATGTATTGAAGGGAGCTCACAGCAGATTTTTCCGCCGTCAAGCCGCTTTATCAGCATCGGTTTCACACTGTTATGGTTCGTGCTTCGGTATGATTTATACTTGAACATGGGATGGTTGAAGCGGTGTGATTTTTCGGCATCGATCTCATCACCGTAAAAGCTCATAAGATCACCGAGCGGAGCATTATGGGCATCGTAGAATCGGAATACCTGTTTAAATCCCGGATTAGTTGATTTTTCAGGATTATCAGAGAGTTTAATAGTCGGCATCATAATATTCCCCTGCAGGCGGGCAACAAGTTTGTACACCCCTGTGAGTGAAGAGTCCTCACCTCCGGTAACAAGCTGGGTTCCTACGCCCCATGAGTCGATAGGCGCTTCATCACGGACCAGCTGTCTGATGATGTCTTCATTCAGATCATTGGAAACTGCAATAAAAGCATCTTTAAGCCCGGCTTCATCCAGCCGTTTGCGAACTTTTTCACTGAGATACTGAAGGTCGCCGCTGTCGAGCCGGACCCCGAAGTTTCTCCCCTCAGCCTGCAGCTCTTTTCCTACAGTAATTGCATTCTCTATCCCGCAGCCCAGGGTTTCATAGGTGTCAATCAGAAGAATCACCTTCTCCGGATAGAGTTCGGCATATTTTCTGAATGCATCAAGCTCTGAATCAAAGCTCATCACCCATGAATGGGCCATAGTACCTGTGATAGGAATTCCGAACTGCTTGCCTGCCATCGTATTTGAGGTAGCAGCTGCGCCTCCGATGTAAGCCGCGCGGGAGGCGGAAAGCGCTCCGTCAATTCCCTGAGCCCTGCGCAGACCGAATTCCATAATCTGAGCACGTCCGCTTGCAGTGTAAATACGTGATGATTTTGTAGCAATCAGAGTCTGATAGTTTATGGTGTTCAGCAGCATGCTCTCGATTAACTGTGCTTCAATGAGGTTCGCCTTGACGGTGATTAGTGGTTCGGAGGGGAAAACGATTGTGCCCTCATCCATTGCATAGAGATCACCGGTGAAACGGAAATTCTTGAGGTAGTTTAGAAAGCTGTCGCGAAAAATACCTGTGCCCCTAAGATACTCAATGTCTTCAGGGGAAAAAGACAAATTCTCAATCCGTCTCAGCAGATCTTCAAGCCCTGCAAAAACAGAATACCCCCCCTTGAAAGGGTTTCGTCTGAAAAACATCTCAAAAACGACGTCTGGGTTATTCTGTTTGTAGAAATAACCCTGCATCATAGTCAGTTCGTAGAGATCTGTAAGCAGGGCTGAATTTTTCATATTATTTTCTCTTTATTATTTCGAATCCGGTATAGGGAACGAGTTTTTCTGGTATTCGTATCGAGCCGTCTTCAGTCTGGAAATTTTCGATAATCGCTATGATTGCACGAGAAAGGGCGATTGCTGTACCGTTGAGCATGTATACATGCTTGTTTTTGCCGTCATCATCCTTGTATCTGATTCCGAGACGTCTTGCCTGATAATCAGTACAGTTTGAGGTTGATGTTATTTCTCCCCAGTCGCCGTCATCTCCACGCCCGGGCATCCATGCTTCAAGATCATACTTCCTGTATGCAGGTGCTCCAAGATCGCCGGTGCAGGTATCAACAACCCTGAACGGGATGTCGAGGGTAGAGAAGATCTCTTCTTCAATGCTTCTTAACTTTTCGTGGATATCATCGGCTTCTTCGGGTTTACAGAATACAAACATCTCGATCTTTGAGAATTGGTGAACCCGATACAGCCCCTTGGAATACTGACCGGCTGCACCTGCCTCGCGCCTGAAACAGTGGGAAAGTCCAGCCATCTTTATCGGAAGTTTTGTTGAATCGATGATCTGGCCGGCATAATATCCGCCTAAGGTGATCTCGGCAGTGCCTACGAGGCATGTTCCTGTATCTTCAATGTTATAGATATTTGATTCATCGCCTCTGGGGTTGAATCCGATACCTTCAAGAATTTCTTCCTTTGCAATATCCGGAGTTATGGTCGGTGTAAAACCGTGTTTCATGACCATATCAATCGCATAGCGGCTGAGTGCCATCTCAAGTATTACTGCCTCATTTTTCAGGTAATAAAATTTGGGGCCGGAAACGCGGGCGGCGGTATCGAAATCCATAAGATCAAGTTCTGAACCAAGCTCAATATGATCCCTGGCTTTGAAACCGAACTCGGGCACCTTGCCGGAACGGCTGATTTCAAGGTTGTCCTTGTCTTCCTTTCCGACCGGTGCATCAGGGTGAGCCATATTCGGAACTCTGCCTGCTTCGGCATTGAGTTCTTTTTCAACCTCGGAATGCTCTTTTTCAATTGAGGCAATATCATCTTTGAGCTTCTTCCCCTCTTTGATAAGCTTCTGGCGCTCATCCTGCTCCATGGGGCCCTTCATTTTTTTTGAGTTTTCATTACGCTTTTGCCTGAGCCCGTCGATTTCAGAAATCAGGGCATTGCGTCTGTCATATAATTCAATAACACGATCAACATCTACAGTCATGAAACGGTCAGCAACATTTTTTTTAACCGCGTCAGCATTTTCTTTGATAAATTTTAAGTCCAACATGCATAGAGGATACATAAGTAAACTTATACAGTCAATATGGCATGAAATTACAGTTGGTGTTATTATATATTCATGAAAAGAATTACAGCCGATGAGATCATCAAAGCTCTGGATCTTATTCCACTTACGACAGAGGGCGGATTTTTCAGACAGACATGGCGGGATGAATACGGGACCGTAATCTATTATCTTATAACCCCCGAATCCTGGTCGTCGCTTCATAGACTTACTATTGCTGAAACATGGCATTTTTATGCCGGTGATCCGCTGAAACAGCTTCAGATATTTCCTGACGGAAGGACTGAGCGGGTAGAGTTCAGCACAGAGCTGTTAAATGGACAGAGACCTCAGCTTATCTGTCCTGCGGACGTCTGGCAGGCTACAAGACTGGCTGAAGGCGGGGAATGGGCGCTTACAGGCACTACTATGGCCCCCGGATATACTGAAGACTGTATTGAGTTTACTGACCCCGAAGAATTGGCCGGAGCTTTCCCACAGCATATGGAATTGATAAAGGAGTTTTCATGATTATGGATATAAATACAGGAAAGGTCCTGAAATTAGCCGGGAAAACTGCTGTTATTACCGGCGGAGCGGTTAATATAGGCGGGGCGATAAGCCGTGCATTGGCCGGATACGGGGTGAAGACTGTTATCGTATATAATTCATCGTCTGCCGCGGCCGATGAGCTTGCAGCTGAAATAATACAGGGAGGCGGGACTGCTGCCGCTTTTCAAGCCAATGTCGCTGATGAAAGATCGGTTGAAAAACTTTTTAAGCGGATTGAAGATGACGGGCGTTTCGGTCGGGTTGATATCATGATAAATAATTCCGGTATTTTCAGCATGTCCGAGCAGACTGAGCTTCCTGCCGAAGAATGGCAGCGACTGTTCAATATAAATACTTTGGGGACTTTTCTTGGCGCCCGTGAGGCCGCAAAAATTATGAAGCGGCAGAGCCTTCCCGAGGGAGAAATCTACCGTGGGGTGATTATAAATATTGCGAGTATTAACGCCCTGCACCCGGGCTTTGGGCAGACTGTTCATTATGATGCCTCAAAGGGCGCTGTATATGCGTTTACACGCTCTCTTGCAGCTGAGCTCGGCTCGCATGGCGTCAGGGTTAACGCAGTAGCGCCGGGGTTGGTTGATTCAGGCGAGCTCAGGGCAACTGCCGAGCCGCTTGCTCTGATGGTTGAAGGTCGTAATCCTCTCCTCGGAGCGGACGGCACAAGCAGACTTGTGACTGCGGCTGATGTTGCCGATACGATAATTTATCTGGCCTCCGGTCTTGCCTCGGCCGTTACCGGTGAAACAATAGTCGTTGACAGGGGTTATCTGCTAACCTGAAGTTTGAGCACGGGCATAAAACCTGCTCAAACGGATGTTTGAGCACGATGTCTGAGCAGATGATCAATAATCACTAATGCCGTCATTGATTCAACAACCGGGACAATTCTTGGTGTTAGACAGGGATCATGCCGGCCTGTGGTGATAATCTCCGTTTCATTACCCTCAATATCAACCGTCTGCTGGGGGTGTTCAATTGAAGAAGTCGGTTTTACTGCAATTCTGAATACTATATCCTGGCCGGTGCTGATGCCGCCCAGAATGCCGCCAGCATTGTTCGTTTTAAAACCCTCATTGTCCATCCAGTCATTATGATCACTGCCGAGCATCTTCGCGCAAGTGAATCCAGAACCGAATTCAATTCCCTTGACTCCGCCCAGCGACATCACTCCCTTCGAGATGTCGGCATCTATCTTATCGAAAACAGGTTCACCGAGACCGGATGGAACTCCGCGTATGATACACTCGACTATTCCGCCGGCACTGTCTCCTTTCTCGGCAAGCTCGGTAACTCTTTCGGTCATTTTCCATGCTGCTGCTGGATCAGCTGCCCTCATCGGATTCTCTTCAACTATATCAAGGTCGATGCTCTCACATCTGATACCGGCGGCTTCGAGGGTATAGGCTTTTATGAGAACACCTTCACCATCAAGGATCTTGCGCGCCACCGCGCCTGCAGCAACCCTTCCGGCGGTTTCACGTCCTGACGCGCGTCCGCTGCCGCGATGATCACGTATACCGTACTTTTTCAGGTAGGTGAAATCAGCATGACCGGGCCTGAAAAAGTCCTTGATGTTCGTATATGCTTCAGGGTTTGCATCCTGATTATACAGAATGATAGTGAGCGGGGTTCCTGTCGTCTTTCCTTCGAATATTCCTGATACTATTGAAACCCGGTCGCTCTCTTTCCGGGGGGTGGTTACAGCCGACTGTCCGGGCTTGCGCCTGTTCATCTCCTTCTGAATTTCCTCATTGGATATTTCGACACCGGGTATTATACCGTCGATTATAACTCCGACGGCGGTTCCATGTGATTCTCCAAAAGTTGTTATTCTGAATGCACTGCCAAAACTATTACCCGGCATAGCCATCCTCCCTGAGTTTGGTTATTATTTCACCGGCGATGGCTTTTGTGGACCGTCCGCCGCCGCTGATACGTATATTACATAATTTCTCGTAATTTGTAGAGCGTTTATCATAGAGTTTCATAAAATCGTCATATGGTTTACCGGCCGACAGAAAGGCCGGGATCCCTTTGCGGATTATACGATCATAAAGGATGTCTGCATCTTCATCGATGTAGAAAATTATGAAATTTTTTTTAAGGATCTCTATAGCTGGAAGATTATCACAGATACCGCCTCCCGCAGCAGCTATCTGCGGAGCCTCAGCTGTCCTGAGAGTTATGAGCTTTGAGGCTTTAAGTTCGAATGACATAAACAGTTCTCTGCCGCCCCGCTTGTATATTTCACGCGATGAGAGCCGTTCGCAGGTTTCATTAAAATAGATCTCTTCAGCAGTATCATCGATATCAGTGAATGCTGCAGAGAAAAAATTAGATAGCATTCTTGCTGTACTGCTTTTTCCGCAATGCTTTATTCCCGTAATTAGAAATGAATTCTTAAGTTTACTCACAGCATAAAGATAGCCGAGAGATGGTCTATGGTCAATGTCTAGGCTTTCTTTTGAGATCAGGATGCGGATAAACCACACCGACTCTGAGTTCAGGAGACTCAAGAGGATCATCAGGTCTGAGTTTAATATGTATATTTTCGCGCGGGAATGTGCAGGATTCACGTTTGACAAACTCGGTATCCATCATGATCCTTTCGCGCGGACGCTGAGGATCCTCAATAGTTTTGACCAGAATATCAACAGCCTTCTCTCCAATTTCTTCAAGAGGCTGCTTCATTGTAGTCAGCGGAGGAGTAAGATAGCCAGAGTAGGTTATATCGTTATAGCCGAAAACTGAAAGGTCCTTAGGTACTCTGAGATTGTTCAGAGACGCCGTTCGAACAATACCCAGCGCCATATGATCATTCGCGCAGAAGACAGCAGTCGGCGGATTTTCAAGACCGAAAAAATAATTGAAAGCGCGGACCCCCGATTCAGGGTGCCAGTCTCCGTAATAGATAAGCCGCTTATCAACCGGAAGATCATGATCTTCAAGAGCTTCGAGATATCCGTTTATGCGATCTCTACCGCAGATGAGGGTGGTGCTGCCTGTAACCATGCCGATTCTTTTATGTCCGAGACCTATCAGATATTCAACTGCCTGTTTGGCGCCTTTTTCATTATTGGCATCTATGTAGTTTATATCTATTTCATCGTCGCGGCTGTAGACTACAACTGAGGGGACTTTATCGGTTACCAGTTTTTTCAACAGCCATTGGTCAACCGAAGGGGCTAAAACTATGACACCGTCTACCTTGCGCTCTTTATAGAGCTGTGAATAATCGGCCGCACTTTTCATGGAACTCGGAAGCTTGAAGACATGATGGTAACCCATTCTATCTATATTCCGCTCAAGACTTGTAATTAAATCAAGGAAATATGGGGCAACGGTCATAAACTCAGCATGAGGAATAATGATGCCGATACCGTCGGTTTTATTGTTGTTCAACGCACGCGCAGCTGCATTTGGATAGTATCCCAGCTCTTCAATAGCTTTAAGTACTCTCGCTCTGGTCTCTTCCTTTACATTTTCCTTGCCGTTTATCACTCTGGAAACGGTCATGAAAGAAACATCTGCAAGCTTTGCAACGTCTGATTGTGAAGGCATTTTCCTTTCTCCGGGCTATAATTAGTCTAAAAATTATTGATTTTTATAGAATATTTCTTCATTATATCTTAAAAGGAAGGGTTATGAAAGAAAAAGAGTTCAGTGTTATAAAATTTTTAGAGAATAATCAGATCAGCCCCAGCTGTTATGAGGATAAAGAAAATATCAATACATATATTGCTGAGATGCAGCAGGGACTTGACGGGAGCTCCAGCATGTCTATGCTTCCGACTTTCATTGAGGAGGGCAATGAGCTTCCTGTAAATAAACCCGTCCTCGTTCTCGATGCCGGAGGAACAAACTTCAGAGCTGCCCTGGTCTCTTTTTCTGAAGAAAGAGAGGTGCAGATCAGCCGGTTCAGAAAGAGGGGAATGCCCGGATTTAAACATGAGCACAGCCGTCAAGAATTTTTTAATGCAATAGCCGACTTTATTTATGATTTAGCAGCAGATGTTGATCGGATCGGATTCTGTTTTTCATATCCGATGAAAAAAATGTCGGATAAAGACGGTCGACTCATGGGCTTCAGTAAGGAGATCAAGGCCGAAGAGGTCGTCGGCGAGATGATCGGCGCCGGCGTAATCGAGGCGCTGGCAAAGAAGGGTATTAAGAACATCCGTAAAATTGTCCTGTTAAATGATACCGTAGCAACCCTTCTTGCCGGTAAGGCTGAGAGTAAGTCGGATAAATACGATACCTATATCGGTTTGATCTACGGTACAGGTTTCAATGCAAGCTATAATGAGCATAACGAAAAAATCGGTAAGGTCGAAGATTTACCAGCCGGTGAGAGTCAATTGATAAACATGGAAGCAGGATCCTGCGCTGTCATGCCCAGCGGTGATATAGATTTATTGTACCGAAATACTACAGCAAGACCCGATACCTATATCTTTGAAAAGATGGTTTCAGGCGGGTATATAGGCTCTCTATGGATGTTTATTCTAGAAAAAGCGGCCGAAGAAGGTTGTTTCAGTGATTCGTTCAGAACAGCGCTCGAGGCGGCTTCTGAATCCGGCTGTACTTCAGACTGCAACGCATCAGATCTCAGCAGATTTCTTGCAGACGGTATTTTCCCCGAAGCTATAGAGGGCAGAGCTGATAAATCAGATTTGGACAGGGCAATGGAACTCAGCAGAGCCATTACGGCCCGAGCCTCTTATCTCGCCGCTGCTGCAATCACCGGGATAATGCTAAAAACCGGTAAAGGTAAAGATAAGCAGCGCCCTGTATGTCTATGTGTAGATGGTACAACCTTCTGGAAGCTTCATGGCCTGAAAGAGAAGTTAATAAGTCAGCTGGATATTTTTACAGCAGAAGCGGGAGTCTATTATGAGATCCTTCAGATTGAGAATGCGCCGATTATCGGGGCTGCGGTTGCCGGTCTGACAAACTCTTAGTCGCCTGCAAGCGGAACAGGGATTGCGATTTCATAGCCCTGAGCAAAATCAACGCCTATAGCCGACAACATCTCAATGATTTTTGCATTGCAGACGAACTCGGCTATTGTTTTCTTTCCCATTATCTGTCCCATATTATTGATTGCTTCAACCATCGCACGGTTTTCATCATCCTCATGCATATTCCTGACGAATATACCGTCAATCTTGAGGTAATCGACCGGCAGGTTTTTCAGATAGTTGAATGAGGAAAAACCGCTGCCGAAATCATCGAGTGCGAATGAACAGCCGGTCTGTTTGAGATCGTCAATGAATTCATGAGCTGAAGACATATTACTTATCGTTGCTGTTTCAGTAATTTCAAAACAGATTGTACTGGGTGAGATTCCTGTACGGGCAAACTCGTCTTTAATGAAATCGAGTACGCTGTCATCAGACATCGACTGTGCGGATAAGTTGACTGATAGTTCTTTTATATTGCTGAATCTTCCGTTCTGCATGTTCTTAAGATAAAGCTCAATAGTCTGGGTTATCACCCATTTATCAATCTGAGGCATTATATTGTATCGCTCAGCAGCAGGAATGAAGTCGGCAGGCATGACGGTATTTCCTTCCTCGTCCTTCATTCTTATCAGGATCTCTCCCTTGCTGAAGTTTACACTGTCGCCGCTCAAAGGGCGTATTTCCTGGATATAGAGCTCAAAACGGTTCTCTTCAAGGGCTTTTGACAGTTTGCTTACCCATTCCATTTCGCCGCGGCGCTGCAGAAATTGATTTTCCTTTCGATCATAGACCTTGATTCGGTTGCCGCCTTCCTCTTTTGCAAGCAGGCACGCATCATCGGCCTGGGCGAGAACCTCAGAGACATTATCGGATGAATCATTTATGAAGGTCATCCCGATACTTGTATCGAATGCAAACACTTTTCCGTTCCATTGAAGTTTCTTGTTGTGAAAGGTCTTATGAAGGTTCTGTACTGTCTTAATAGCTTCTTTTTCTGTTTCAGTTCTAAGAATGAGTCCGAACTGATCACCTCCGAGACGTGCGCTGTGATTGGTATCGGTTAATAACTCTTTGATGATGGCAGCTATATCAACGAGCATTGTGTCGGCAATAGTGTGCCCGCATGTATCGTTGATAATCTTAAAGCGGTCAATGTCTATGTAAACAAGTGAATATACAGAACCGTTATCCGGTTCAATACCATGAAGTCTCTCTAATTCTATAGAAAAATTCTCTCTATTCGAAAGCCCGGTTAGTTTATCGTGACTGGTATGATAGGCTACTGCTTCTGAAAGTTTTTTAACAGTTGTCATGTCACGGATTGCCAGTACAAGTCCTTCAAAAACACCCGTCTTATCGGTTATAGATGCAAGACTGCCTTCAACCTGAAGTTTTTCTCCGAGCCGATTCGCCAGATAACAGTTCTTAAAGGTGAAAGGGCGTTTTCTGGCAATAGAAGTCTCTGCTCCGGGAAGGGCCATTTTAGAATGTCCCGACTCACTCATATCTTCAAGCTCGATTATATCGGCTATGTATCTTCCGAGAGCCTCTTCTTCAGTCCATCCGGTAATCTTCTCAGCTATAGGATTAAGCAGAATTATCTTTTCGTCGGTAGATGTCGCAATGATGCCGTCTCCGATTGAGTGCAGAATTGCGGTAGACCATCGCTGCTGTCTTTTGAGTTCCTGATCAACACGGTATTTGTACAGTGAGATATCTATTGTCGTATATAATTCTTTATCTTTAAAGGGCTTCAGGATGTAGCCGGAAGGTTCTGCTATCTTCGCCCGCTCGAGGGTTTTATCATCCGAATAGGCAGTGAGAAAGATAACCGGTATCGCAAATTCATTCTTGATGATTGTTGCGGTCTCGATTCCGTCGATATCTCCAACGAGCATTATATCCATCAGAATAATGTCAGGAGAATACTGCTTAACAAGTTCGATCGCCTGATCTCCAGCGGCGGCAATTCCCACGACTGTATACCCGAAACGCTCGAGTCTTCTCTGCAGATCTATTGCAATGATTCTTTCGTCTTCTACAACTAGAATTTTCTCGTTTTTCATAAGTTGACCATACCAATAATAATGATATAAACTTTGAGGGCAAAAAGCAACAAGGATTTTAGGATTTTTTATGAACAGTCTTTTTTTCGAAAATTCCATTCCGAATTCCGAACTTACCGCAAGAAAAGCGGTAAGAAACAGGGACCTGCGCACCTCATATTTCAGAGATACCACTGCAATCATTCATTCCTATCCGTTCAGGCGGCTGAAGCATAAAACCCAGGTTTTCTTTTCTCCGCATAATGACCACATCTGTACAAGAATCGAGCATGTAATGCATGTAGCATCGATTGCCGCGACAATTTGCCGGGCGCTTGACCTCGATGCTGATCTAGCCTGGTCTATAGGCTTGGGACACGACCTCGGGCATACTCCCTTTGGTCACGTAGGAGAGACTATTCTATCTTCGATGAAGAAGGAGGAGGGTGGTTTCAAACATGAGATCTACTCTCTTCGGGTAGTTGATTACCTTGCAAACTACGGCAAGGGCCTGAATCTGACCTATGCCGTTCGTGACGGAATCCTCAATCATTGCGGTGAAAAATTCGAGCAGACAATAGTTCCTGATCCGACGGTTAAAGATCTTTCGCTGATAAAAAATCGTGAAAATTATCCCGCAACCTGGGAAGGTGTTGTCGTGAGGATGTCCGATAAGATCGCATACATGGGGCGCGATTTTGAGGACGCGCTGCAGCTCAAAATCATTGAGCGCGGTGAACTCTCTGAAGATGTGCAGGGAGTTCTGGGCTCTAGCAACAGTGAAATAATTAATACCTTGGTAAACGACTTGATTGCGGTATCGCTTGAGACCGGGGAAATAGGGTATTCCGGGAATGTTTTCAATGCTATGATAAAGCTGAAGGATTTTAATTACGAACGAATCTATAAAAACCCAAGACTCTCTTCATATCACAGTTATTTTGAAAGAGTCCTGACAACACTATATAACTATCTTAAGGATCTCTTTGAGGCTGCAGGGGAGGACCCTGCAATCTACAAGGCGGAAAATAACTTTCTTGCCGCCCGTTTCTGTGACTATTACGAGAAGATGAAGCATTTTTATGAAGATGTAGATGGTGGAACTCAAAATCTCGTATTCGATTATATAGCCGGCATGACTGATAATTATGCCTTAAGCTGCGTAAACGAAATCATGATACCCAGGAAATTTGAATACCAGTTTAATGAGATATTCTTAAACGAGCAGGACTGATCAGTTATTATAGCGGAGAGCGCAGTCGATATTTTTTTCAGAAAACATAGCCTGCATCTCTTCAAGCAATGCCGGTTCGGGCGGCAGCATCTTGGAATATGCCGGATCTAGGGTATTACCCGGTCTGAACCCCTGCAGGACATAAGTTCCTTCACCTTCCACCAGTTTCAGGATATCTTTTATTACTTTGATTGAGACAAAACCCGGAACAACGGTTGTTCTGAAATGATGGGGGATTCCTGATTCTTTCAC
>DMKD01000099.1 GCA_003454605.1 Spirochaeta sp.
ATAAAAACACCGCCGTCCAAAAATCCGGGCCTACCAGGCCTCATTTCATACTCATCCTCAGAAATCTCATCAATCCTTTCAATAGATTTCCTCATTTCAAAGGGTCCGGGTATTTCTATGAGCAAGGGTTCGGCATCTCTCTTCAAACCGAATAATATTCTGAAAGGCATAAAATGATATCGCTTCGGTTCATCACTGAAATACTCTTCAATAGATTTTTGCGAAACATCATCAGCCGTCCAGAGCCACTCTATACTGAACTCATGATTGCCGGCTTCTATTATTTCTTTCACATAGTTATCAATAAATTCCCGGCGGTCCAGCTTGTAAAAGACAACTCGCTCACCACCGGAATTTTCCACAGCCATATAAGAGCCCTCTACCCGGGAACCCTTCCCGCTATATAATGTCATACCTCTGTCCATATCTTTGATATTGAAGATTTCGTTTACTTCAAGCCAATGATCGGAATCAAAATCATACTCAAATGCAATTTCCGGTGAATCTTTAAAAAAATAACCTATGCTGGAGACCATATGAGGCAGTTCACCTCCTGCCCTCAGCATAGCAGATTTCTCTTCCAGCAGCCCGGCAAAATCTTCATCAGGTTTATCAGCGCCCATAGACTTTCCAAGTTCCAAAAGAAGCATATATCTCCGGAGTTCTACTGAGGATGTACGCCGTACCGATTCCTCAAGTTCATGGGTGTACCTGAAAATATCCGCTTCGGTGCTTTTCTCAAAGGTCCCGTATACAAGAAATACCGCAATCGTAAGTACTGCAGCAAGAATTACTACTATTAAGCTGTTAAATGCTCTTGAAAGCACTTTTTCATGTTTCATACCAACATAATAACGGTTTGCATTCTTTTCCGCTACAAAACTTCTTTATCCATCTGCTGCTTTTTACATAATTTACAAAGCTGTTACATTCCCTTAACCAAAACCGCTGCTGATTGAATTATATTTCTGAACATGGAACAAGAAAGAATTATCAATATAGACAATGTGAGCCCCGCATCTTCAAAAAAGAAAAAAATAGGCCGAATTATCACAATTTTAGTAGTAGTGGTCATCAGCATCAGCATTTTTTTCTTTTTTAAAACACAGGCAGCAGCTGAAACAGTTACTATTAAATCATACACAACAGCTGAAGTGTACTCAGGAAAGCTTGTGTCAACAACCGAAGCAAGCGGAACCGTTGTACTTCCCACACAGGTCACAATTGTGAGTACCGAAGACGGATACGCCGATGAACTTCTTACGGAAGAAGGCGAACTTATCACCACTGAGGACATTCTGGCAACACTTAATGTGCCCGACCTTGAGGATAAACAGGGCGAACTGACTGTCAGCCTCAGTCAGGCCCTTATTGAGCTTGAATCAGTCAAAATAGATTATGAATATCAGATTAAGAATTTGAATCTGAGTTTAAGTCGCCTTGAGGAGAATATTGGAGAGGCAGAAGCTGATGTTCAGACCTACAAGGAATTGGCTGAGCTGAAAAGCTCCCGTCAGACTGATTATGAAAATGCTGTGGATGTACTTGAATCACTTTATGAACAGAAAGAGGATCTCGAAATCGACCTTGAAGAGTCAATCCTCAAAATGGATATCGCAATCCGTAAGCAAGAGGCATCCATTACCCAGATTGAAACTAATCTTGCGAATACAAATGAAGATATTGCGGCTACAAGAATAAAGAGCCCGATTGCCGGAGAGGTTCTGAGCATAAATGAAGATTTAGCAATTCCAGGAAGCCTTATAGACAAATCCGATTCACTCATCATCGTTGCCGACAGAAGTGATTCCTATATCGACTTTGATGTATATGAACAGTATGCCGAACAGCTCGAAACAGGCGGCGAAATGACCGTTACAATCGGCTCAAACACAATCAAAGCTGAAATAGTTAAGATCGGCAAGATTGCAAATATGGATTCAGACGGGCTATCAGCAATGATCACCGTGCGTGCCAAACCGATTACTGACGACAACCTCACCCCCGGCGCCTCAGCTGTAGCAAGTATAACCCTTGGGGTTGAAGAAGGCGTGCTTATGCTTCCAAGAGGTTCCTACCTTACAACCGGCAGTCAGAAATGGATATATAAAATTGAAAACGAAACCGCAGTAAAAACCGCAGTAACCTTCGGCTCAATGGAAGGAACCGAAGTAGAAATACTTGACGGATTAAACGCCGGTGATGAAATCATCGCCAGCAGTTACCAGAGCTTCATCGATGAAGACGTTATAGAACTAAAATAGGAGTGAAAAGATGATAAAATTAGAAAACATAAGCAAACAATACGATCTTGGCGGGACAAAGGTAGACGCTCTTAAAGACATATCCTTAGAAATTAAACGCGGCGACTATGCAGCAATTATGGGACCTTCAGGTTCAGGTAAATCAACACTGATGCATATTCTCGGCATTCTCGACAGCTCAACCGGAGGGAATTACTATCTTGAAGATTATGATATCACCGCTCTCCCCGATAAGGAGCAGGCGCGAATCAGAAATAAGCATTTCGGATTTATTTTCCAGAGTTTTAATCTGTTCCCTGAACTCTCGGCTATCGAGAATGTAATGCTGCCGATGAGTTATGCCGGAATCCCTCAGAAGACGAGGAAGGAAAAAGCTATACAGCTTCTTCAGGAGGTCGGGCTTGAACACCGAATGACTCATCTTCCGACGATGCTCTCAGGCGGAGAGCAACAGAGAGTTGCAATAGCACGCTCGCTCTCTAATGACCCGGATCTCATCCTTGCAGACGAACCTACCGGGAATCTTCCCTCTGACAAGGGTGAAGAGATAATGCAGATTCTTGAATCGCTGAACCGCCGCGGCGTAACAGTCGTCATGGTTACGCACAACCCCGAACAGGGAAAGCGTGCGGGTTATGTAATTGAACTGCGCGACGGTATGCTTACACCCGCTCTGGAGGTTCAGAATGCTTAAAGAACCGGTAAAAATAATACTGCGCCGGTTTCGTGATCGAACGCTCGAATCGGGGCTTTTAATAATTGCAGTTGCACTCGGCATAGGAGCGTTTACCGCAGGCCTGTCGCTGATTATGAATACGGCTGAGTTTTCAAATGAAATCATGCGTTCTCCGGAATACAAAGAGCTTGTTATCAGCACCCGAAGCGAGGCTGATGAAATGGAAACGCCGGTTATTGAAAAACTTGTTCAGGAAACTGCAGTGCTGACTTCAGCCGATCTTGATGCAGCCGAACTTGCTCCGGATGTTGAATGGGCTTACATTCAGAACAACAGCAGACTGCATCTTGTAACAGCGGACTCAAACAACTTCGGTCCTCCCGAAGGGATGGAACCCTCAGAAGGCGAGAATGTAATGCGCCGTATGCAGATTTCCGAAGAGGAAATTGCTGCCGCTGAAGCAGACTCGAGCATTATTATTGCAGACTTTGACGAGATATCCGGTTATGAGGTAACTCCAGGGTTCTTCAATTCCTGGGATATTACAGCAGCTGCAGGAAGTTTATTTTCCGAATCGGATCTTACAGGAACCGATAATTTGATAGTACTTGGCGACAGTCTGGCTGAACTGCTTGCAGGAGATGACATGGATAAATCTGAATTACTGGGTAAAAAACTGCTTTCCCGCGAAGGCTACCAGACCATAATCGGTATTCTTGATTCGGTTTCCGACAGCTATGACCAGAAGTTCTTTTCACCGTATAAAGATCAGACTAGCGGGCTAAGTGGATTTAGACGGATGTTTATGGATACCCAGCTTCGCTTCGCAGTAAACGATCCTGAGTATCTTGATTCTACTGCTGCGCTTTTAGGAGATTGGTTTGAAACCCAATTTGGTGAAGATCAGGTAATTATTTCTAACCCGAGAGCGGAAGCTGAACAGCTTATTGCAAGAAATACCGGCATAAGTCTTCTTATTCTTTTTCTTTCAGCAGCAGGATTCTTCATAGCCCTTGTAAATGTATCCAATATCCTTATGAGCCGGGTGCTTCGAATGAAAAAGAATGTCGGAATACTTATGGCACTCGGAGCATCGAAGAAAAGCATTAGTAATCTGTTCCTTACAGAAGCCCTCGTACTGGCTGTTTCAGGAGCTGTTGCCGGAGCACTGCTGGCAGTGCCGCTGAGCAGTTATATGGAGAGCGCAGCCGGTATTGAAGCGGGGTCATGGGTCTACATAAGCATCGGAGCAGTAATTGCCGCCGCAATGACAACCCTTTTCGGACTGATTCCGTCGAGGCAGTTTATGAAAATTGATCCTGCACAGGCAATGAGGAGTGCATCATGAAAAAATTTATAACTATGCTTTTAAGGCATTGGGCAAAATCGCCCTTAAAAATAATCCTGACTCTGTCGGCAGTTGCTCTTGGTACAGGGATTCTGATTCTGTCCTTCTCGGCAAGCAGTATTCTCGATGAGGAAATATCCGACCAGCTCGATGAAAACGGTGTTATTCTTTACGTAGCAAACGGAGAATGGAATGCAGAGGGTACTGTTGAACAGAACCGACCTTCAGAATGGGACAGCAATGCGACCTCAATAGTCGTGAGTGACATTGAATCGATAGACAGTGCTGCCGTCATTTTCAGGATTCCCTTTAACGAATTCACCACAGATGGTACAAGTTACGATCTTCGTTCGGCCGTTGGAAGCGATACTCAATATTTTGATGTCTTCGGCCTGGAGATAATTGCCGGAGCTCCCATGTCTCAGAGCAATCTCGATTTGGGAGAAAAGAAGGTCTGGATATCCGAAGAGATGGCCGTCTTGCTCTACGGTTCCGCTGAATCTGCATTAGGTAAATATATTCAGCCTCCGGGAGAGATCATGCGCCGGGGGCCGCGGCAGCGTGAGCAGAATGTGATTATCAGCTACAGCGTTGCAGGAGTGTATGAAACACCCTCAGAAGTTACACGCAGGGCATACGGGATATCTGATCTTGTATTTCCCTATACATCACTTCTGCCCTCAGGCAACAATGTACAGAGGATGCTGGATTTTATGTCAGGCCTGTTTGCGGTACGCAGTGATAATACAACAGCAGCTCAAACTACGGCATCGATTAACCAGGCTCTCATGGGGAATTACGGCGAAGATATCGACGTTCTTGTGTGGGAAGGCTCACTTACAGGCGAATCGAGCTATATGGAGGAACTGCGAAGTACTGTCGATATGTTTTCGGTATCGGTCAATATCTTAGGGATAGTACTACTTCTGACAAGTTCGCTTGGAATATTCAGCATCATGGTTGTTGAATCACTGAGCAGAAGGCGGGAAATAGCACTTGAGCGGGCGCTTGGAGCATCACAGAAGCTGGTTATTCGCGAGTTCTGGAATTGGTCAATTACCCTGAGCCTCGTTGGTGCGGTAATTGGAGTGATTCTATCGCTGATACTCGCAAAACCAGTGATGAACAATCTCTCCCCGCTGCTGGGCGAAATCTCCGGTCAGTTTAAGGCTGATTCGGGAATAAAGCTTTCAGCAATGTTTACAGCACTTGTTATGGCCCTCGGCTTCGGCGGTGTGCTCGGACTTCTTCCGGCTATGTCTGCCGTGAAAGGCAATATTGCCGAGACTATTCGCGAGTTTTAGGAAGGAATTATGAAACCCTTGAAAATATTAGCTGCTGCTGCTGTGGCAGTAGTGATTCTCACTACTGCAGTCTCGGCCGAGACAATCAATACAATTGAGCAGATTGAACAGACTGCACTACTTAACAATCTTGAATATAAGACAGCTGTGCTTGATGTGATGAAGTCGGAAAATGATCTGGTAAGCCGGCTTAAACTGGAGACATCATCAGTAAACCTGTCGGGATCCTACTCCGACAGCAATTCCGACTTTGGTTGGCAGGCCTCGATCTTGCTTCCAATATTCGAACAGCTCAGCATCAGCGCTTCTCTCAATCAGGAACAAACCGGTATATTTGGTGTAAACATTAACCCTCTTGCCCATTCAGTTACTACGGCACAAACCGAACTTGCATACAGTATAAAGCTCGCTGCAGCTGAAGAAAAAGCAGCAGATATTGCGAATACTGCAGTCAAAAGTTATCTTGAATGGGCAGCTGCCGACTCTGACTATTATATAAAGCTGAAAACAGCCGATGTAAAAAAGATTCTATATGAAGATGAGAAAATCCGATTCGACAATGGTGAATCTAATCTCGATGATGTTCGTGATGCATTTACATCCTGGTCGGATGCACGAGCCGGCATGAATACCGCATTAAACCAATTACAGACAGCCGAAACAGGATTATATACAACTTTGAATGTTGATCCCGCAGACAATAATGTCGAAAGTCCTGTAGAGGCTGATCTGTTTAATCTTATCGACTCTCTTAAAGCTGAAATAGATGCATCTGAACTATCAATCAGCGGAAGCTATTCCGTATACATTGCAGAGACTGCAGCTGAAAGTCTCGAACGTCAGCTTAAAAACACCTGGCTGTTTGAACCAGATCTGGGACTCAGCGGTTCTGTCCGGGTTGTTCCCGGAAGCACTCCGGAACTTTCAGCCTCGGCATCTTTATCCATCGGCCTGGACGACTGTAAAGCTGATGAGCGCAATGAGCTTGAAACCGAACTTGAAATAAGCCGGCAGAAAGCTGTGCAGACGATGAATTCTGAACAGCTGCAACTGCAGCAGGCATTAACAAGGGCGGAGACTGCCGCTATCAACTATGATGTGGCCGAAGTTGAGCTGCAACAGGCCGAAGAACTCCTTGATGAAGCTGAGTTTCTTTATGAATTAGGTGACTATTCAGCCGCCGAACTTGAAGAAACCGGACTGCTGTATCAGCAGATCAGAAACGGTCTGTATTCAGCAGCAGCAGAGCATTACAACGCGCTTCGGGCGCTCTCAGTCTTTGCTGATTAGAGTGCTTGAAACGGCATTCCCTGCTGACAATTTACCCGGCATAGAAGAAAGCTGCGCTTAAGGAGTACTTGTCGGCATTTTCACCATTAAAACAGTGAAGGCGTCTTTTCCGGTATTTTTAGCACCATGAGGGATGTCAATCGG
>DMKD01000178.1 GCA_003454605.1 Spirochaeta sp.
TCTCCTAATGATTGCATTGATCTTCAGAGTTATGGAAGCTTTTAAGGTTTTTGATGTTCCGATGGGAATTTCCGGCACAGGCTCATCAGCTCCACCGCTTATTGCCATGAAACTTTATAAGGACACCTTTCTCACATGGAAAACAGGCTATGGTTCAGCGCTCGGCTACATTGTTCTATTAATCGTTATAGCAATTACATCGATCTTTGTTAAATATCTTAACAAAGCAAAGCAGGAGGGCTGATATGGCTGAAATCAGGCAACAAAAAGGTGTTAAACATTATCTGGTCATCATATTATTGTTAGTAATCACTGTAATAATGATGATTCCGCTTTTTTATATAGTAAACACATCATTCAGACCGTGGGCTGAGATTAAGGCATATCCTCCTAAATTGATTTATGAACCTAGTATTGGCAGTTATATACGCGTTTTTACTGCAAGGTCGGTTTATTCACCGGGAACTGCTCCCAGCGAAAAAGAGTTAGCCGAAATGAAATGGTATGAAAAAATTGTTTATGAGGATACAAATGAGGAAATAACACGGCGTGGTGATTTCCCAAAAAGATACTTGAATAGCCTTATAATTTCTATTCTAACTACCTTGATTACAATCATACTTGGAACTTTGGCAGCCTATGGTTTTTCAAGGTTCAAGGTTAAGGGTGAAGGGAATCTGTTGTTTTTTATCCTGAGCACCCGTATGCTGCCGCCTGTTATTGTTGTAATTCCAGTTTTTCTTATGTACAGAACATTCGGGCTTAACGACTCGCATCTTGGTCTGGTCTTGTTATATACGGCTTTCAATGTCTCTTTTGCAGTATGGGTCCTCAAGGGTTTTATCGACGAAATACCGCGTGAATATGAAGAAGCTGCCATGGTTGACGGTTATACAAGATGGGAAACCTTTCGCAAGGTTGTTCTTCCTCAGTCTGTTACCGGAATTGCCGCAACTGCTGTCTTTGTTTTTATCTTTTCCTGGAATGAGTATGCATTTGCTTTTCTGCTAACGAGAAATACAGCGCAGACCGTTCCCGCATGGCTTCCGTATCAGATGGGTGTTCTGGGATATGACTGGGGTGCCGCTGCGGCCGGTTCGGTTATGTTTCTGATACCGGCTATGGTTCTGACTATTCTGCTGCGAAAACATCTGGTTCGCGGAATATCTTTCGGTGCTATAAGGAAATAGGGGGAAATATGACTTTACAATTTTATATAGCAATTGCAGTTTATGTTGTTTCTATCGTCCTTCTAAAGTTTATCTTAAAGGTTAAGGTGCGGCATCTTCAGAATATGGCTATGTGGTCCATGGTTGCAGGAATAGTGTTTCTTTGCCAACCAATATCAGCCTTCGTTTTTCATTATGGAATAGCTGTACTTGGTTACGGTTTGTTATGGTGGAATATTGCAAATAATTTAAAGCCCGACGAAGTACTTGATTAAGAGGAGTTAAAAGCATGAAATATGGAATGAATACGCTTCTGTTCGAAGCAAGGTTTACAAATAATGCTGTAGGGAATTTCCCCAGGTTTAAAGAGATAGGATTTGATGGTGTGGAGATAGCTCTTCAGGAAAAAGGTGATATTGATACATCCTTAGTAAAAGATAAACTATCCGAGAACGGTCTTGTCTGCGGCAGCCTCTGTGCCCTCGTCGGTGCGGGAACAGATCTTCGCGGTCCTGACAAGGCCGTGATTGAAAGCGGAAAGCAGTACATACGTGATCTGGTTGATACAGCTGTGGAGCTGGGTGCTAAAGTAATTGTCGGACCGCTCTATTCTGCGGTAGGCCGCGCTGATCTGATAGCTGATGAACAGCGGAAAATCGATTGGAAGCTTGTAAAAAGCGGATTGAAAGATGTTTGCGGCTACGCTGAAGATAAGGGTATATTCCTTGCCCTTGAACCGCTGAACAGATTTGAAACAGATTTTATGAATATTGCTGAGGATGCTCTAAGAATGATCGATGAGGTCGGCAGCCCAATGCTGAAGGTTCATCTTGACACCTTTCATATGAATATAGAAGAAAAAAGTTCAGCCGATGCAATTAGAGCCGTTGGTGATAAACTTTACCTTCTGCATGCGAGTGAAAATGACCGGGGTGCGCCGGGGACAGGTCAGGTAGACTGGTCCGGGATTGGCAAGGCGGTGAAAGATATCGGCTACGATAGATGGGTTGTCATAGAGTCTTTTACACCAGAGGTAGAAATCATAGCTAAAGCAGCGTCTATATGGCGTCAGACTGAGAAAGACGGATGGGCTCTGGCTGAAAAGGGTCTTAAGTATATCAAAACTCTTTTCGGTGAATAATAAACTAATGATAAAGGTTGGGCAGCATGGCTGATATAGTTTTAAAGAATATATATAAGCGTTTTGGAGATTTTACAGCAGTTAGAAACCTTGATTTGGAGATTCGGGACAAAGAATTTCTTGTCCTGTTAGGTCCCTCCGGATGTGGTAAAACAACAACACTTAGAATGATATCCGGACTGGAACTTCCATCCGATGGTCAGATTTTACTGGATAATGAGGATGTGACCCAGTTAAGAGCATCTAAAAGAGACATTGCATTTGTATTTCAGCTGTTCGCTCTTTATCCGCATCTGAGTGTTTACAATAATATTGCGTTTCCATTAAAAACCCAGGGGGTTGAGAAGAAACAGGTTGAGATTGAAGTTCAGAAGATTGCAAAACTACTTCAGATTGATCATATCCTCAAAAGAAAGCCGAAACAGCTTGCCGGCGGAGATTTACAGCGTGTCGCTTTAGGGCGTGGTCTCATCAGGCAGCCTAAAGCGATGCTGCTCGATGAACCGATAGGAACCCTTGATGCCAAGTTTAGAGAGGAGATGCGGACCGAACTGAAGGGACTGCACATCGATTCCGGATCAACTACGGTATATGTTACTCATGATCAGGTTGAGGCAATGGATATGGGCGACAGGATTGCAGTTATGAATCACTCTGTACTCCAACAGATTGGAACACCATATGATGTTTACTCTAATCCTAAGAATCTGTTTGTTGCGAAGTTTATCGGAAGTCCCGGTATGAACTTTCTGGATATGGAATCGGTGAAGAACGACGGGAAAGCCAATCTGAAATTCACCGGAGACGGAACCGAACTTGTTCTTCCTGATATTCTTGGAGATAAGGTCAATAATAAAAAAGATATTAAGGATATTACATGGGGAATAAGACCTGAGGATGTTTCAATTGTTCCTGAGGACGAAGAAGATTCACTTAGAGGTTCAGTTTTTGTAGTGGAGAATATGGGAAATCATAAAATTATCGACGTAAAGCTTAAGGATGATACCCTAATCCGTGTACGTGCGCTTCCCAAGTCTTTGCTTGGGATTGGAGACAATGTCAGCCTAGGATTTGACATGAAGATGGTACGCCTTTTTAATACTGAAAGCGGCGAATCAATAATGTACCAGGAGTAGGAAATGGCTGAATTAAAGTTAAAAGGTGTTAAAAAGGTTTTTGATAATGTTACAGCGGTAGACAATCTTGACCTGGAGATAAAAGACGGTGAGTTTTTTGTTCTTCTGGGCCCGACAGGAGCTGGTAAGACGACGACATTGAGAATGATTGCCGGTCTTGAAAAGGCAGATTCCGGGGAGATTATATTAGATGATGATGTGATAAATGCCCTGAACCCGGCTGAACGTGATATAGCGATGGTGTTTCAGTATTATACGCTCTATCCGCATATGTCTGTGAAAGAGAATTTGGCATTTCCACTGAAATCCAAGCGTAGAAATATTCCTGAGGAAGAAATTGAAGAGCGGGTAATGAAAGCTGCAAAGACTCTGAACATTGAAAGTAAGCTTGAACGCAAGCCGACCGAATTGTCGGGAGGAGAGATGCAGCGTGTAGGCATAGGCCGGGCAATTGTCCGTAACCCCAGAATGTTTCTTATGGATGAGCCTCTGTCAAACCTGGATGCTAAGCTGCGTGAAAGTATGCGATCAGAACTGGCACGGCTTCACATCGATATGGGCGAGACCTTTATCTATGTTACCCATGATCAGGTCGAGGCAATGACAATGGCTGACCGGGTTGGTGTGTTGAATGAGGGCAGGCTGCTGCAGTTAGGTACACCTGACCAGATTTATAATGAACCGGCAAACATCTTTGTAGCAACATTTGTTGGCAGTCCGCAGATAAATCTTCTTGATGCAGAAGTGGATGGAGATCATGTAAATATACCAGCGGTCGGTCATCAAATGATGATGACAGCATCACAGAAAAAAAGTATTGAGAAAAATGGAGTAAAAACTCTGCTCTACGGCGTTCGCCCTGAAGAAATAAGTATTGTTCAGAAGGAAGAAGAAAATTGCTGTATTGGAAAGGTTAAGTTCAAGCAGAGTATGGGGGCTGAGGATATTTTGAATATAATAGTAGGATCAATCATACTTAAGGCCATTGTCTCACCGCAGCTTGGTATTAAAGACGGTGATGAAGTGGTACTCAAGGTCGAAGTAACAAGAAGCCATCTGTTTAATAAAGAAACCGGAGACGCAATCAGATAAAAAAATTACAGGAGAGTTTAATATGGGAAAGAAAAAATCATCTATTGGGGCATGGGCATTTATTTGGGGCGGATACAGTGAAGAACCTGTAGCCCACGAAGAAGTTGTTAAGACACTATCAAAGCTTGGCTTTGACGGAATTGAAGTTGCTGCTTTTCCTCCATACTTTGAGAGTAATACTAAGGAAAATCGTATGGCCATGAAGAAGCTGTATGATGATTACGGACTTGCAAGATCAGGAATTGCAGCGCCTTTCCCGTCTCCTGCAACCAGCAGCAGGGATGAATATCTGGATGCAGTAAAAGAGAATCTTGAAATCTGTGTTGATGTGGATATTCCGAAACTGCGTGTCGATACAGTTGATCCGCCCACCGAAATTCCAGGGGGGATGGGTTATGATAGCTGTTTTTCCAAGGTTGCTGACGTCTGGAACGCAGCTGCAGAACTCAGCAGCAAGGCAGGAGTACAACTTATTTGGGAATTTGAACCGGGGTTTCTTTTTAATAAACCTTCAGAGGTTGTGAATATGGCCTGTAAGGTAGATCACCCGAATTTCTCCATACTTTTTGACAGCTGCCATGCTCATATGTGTGCAGTTGAGGCCTCAAGGCAGCTTGGCGAAGCTGAAATCCTGCCGGGTGGTGTTGTCCAGTTCGCTCATATGCTTACTGGGAAAATCGGGCACATTCACCTTATTGATTCCGACAGAACCCTCCATGGTGATGAGACTTCAACCCACGCTCCGCTTGGCACCGGCATTCTTGATTTTGATACTATCATGCCTGCTATTGCTGAAGCAGGCTATGAT
>DMKD01000343.1 GCA_003454605.1 Spirochaeta sp.
TAATACTACCGATTCTGAAGGACCGGCGGGCAGACCCGGATCAACTCGTGATGACAGCAATCTCTTTGCCGCTGCAACATACATGCTTCCGGGACCCGACAGTTTTACAACCGGAGCAATAGATTCAGTTCCCAATGCAAGTGCAGCTATAGCCTGAGCGCCGCCAATACGATATATTTCGTGGACCCCGCAGAGCTTCGCCGCATAGAGGCATGCCGGATCAATGCTACCGTCTTTATTCGGCGGTGTTACAACAACTATACGCTTAACCCCTGCAATTGCCGCCGGTACTGCAAGCATGTAGAGCATCGATGGAAAGCTTCCCCGTCCCCGCGGAACGTAGAGCCCTACTGATGAAAGAGGGGCCGGTTTTTCTCCGGCGAAAATGCCCGGACTTATTTCGTTGAAACTCATCTGCTGAGGCTTCTGTTCGATGTGAAATTTCTGAACATTATCAATAGAATATTTTATAGCGGCCTTCACATCACTGCTTATAAGCTTTTCGGCTTCAAAATATTCTTCTTTTTGAACAAGCAGCGGGAAGCTGCTGACATCAGCTTTATCAAACTTCAGAGTCAGCTCTCTTAGAGCCCTGTCGCCTCCATTTTTAACCGATTCAATAATACTGCTGACTGAGTCCGTCGCCTCTGAGATATTCAGTTCGGAGCGTGCAAAGATAGTAGCCTTTGATTCTGCATCGAGGCTGTTCCAGTTCCTAATATTTATTTTCATAGCAGTTCCTCACGAATTCTTGAATTTTCAATGGGGAATTTAATTGTAATTTCAGTGCCTTTATCGGAGTAGAAATCAATGGAACCGTTGAGCTGTTTTATCAGGCTGTTCATAATGTCTATGCCGAGGCCGTGCTGTACAGGTTTATCGGTAAGATCAGGATTAAATCCCCTGCCGGTGTCGCTGATTTTAACAAGATAATTTTCACGGCTGGTTTTAAAAAGAAGTGAAACTGAACCACTCTGATAACTTTCAAAGGCGTGTCTGAAGGCGTTCGAAATAGCTTCATTTATTATCAGACCGCATAATACTGCCCGATCCAGATCCATATCAATATTTTCAACATCCTTGGTTATTGTGATATTGTTGTTGTCCAGAATTGTCTCAATGAGGTTTGAAATAAGTTTTTCAATGTAATTCTGTACATCAATTGTCGGCATGAGATCAGTGTCATAGATGTTGTCGTGAACCAGGGCTATTGATGTTATTCTGCTCTTCACGGTATTAAGTGCGTTTCTTCCGGCATCATCCTGTTCGAGACCGGACTGAAGGTTTATAAGACTGGAGATTATCTGGAGATTATTCTTTACCCGATGATTAATCTCGCTGAGAAGAAGATCTTTCTGTTGAACCAGAGTTTTCAGTTCTTCCTCGGCTTCTTTCTGATCTGAAAATTCGGTCATCGTGCCGTCAATAGAGACTGGGAAACCTTCTGAGTTCATTATGGTTACGGTCTGCTGATATACCCACTTTATCTGTCCCGATGCTGTTTTTATCTGGTATTCAATCCCGCTTCCGGAGCTTCTGCCGGTTATCATATTTTCAAAATGTGAAATGATGTCTTCTTTTTGCTGAATATCGAGAACATTAATCATTGTTTCCATATCCCTGTTTATAACCTCATCCCTGTCATGACCGGTCAGGGTCAAGAATGAATTATTTATAAAATCAAAAACGCCGTTTTCAATTGAAAAGGAGAAGATGACGGCTGCTGAGTTTTCGGTGAGATGTTTATAGCGGGACTCGCTCAAATGCAGCGATTCAACGGAACTCACAGCACGGGTCACTTCCTTGTAGAATGCGGACATAAGCATTCCCATATCCTTATCTTCTTTTATAAATGGAGGAGTAAGCTTGTTATGTAGAGACAGCAGGCCTGTAACATTACCGTTGTGATCGGGCAGAGGGAAAATCATGAATGATGAATCCTCGTATCCGCTCCATCCGCTCCCGTCAATATCCTTTTCTGAATCAATATTATCAATCAGAATCGGTTTTCCAGACTTTAACACCTTTTTAAAAGGTGATTTCTCATTTAGAGGAAAGGGCAGAAAATCAGGGGTATGCTTGGACTCGATTGTATGTACAAGTCTGAGACCATAGGCCTCCCTCATATAAATACTGCCGCCGCTGGCTTGAAGCTGTGCACCAAAATTATCGAGGATATCTGATCCGTAGTCACTAAGATCTTTCATTGAGGATTGAGAGGAGGCTGAACTTAAAATTTGCTCAAGACTGTTATTGAATCTTGACAGCATTTCGTTTTTTCGGTCAATTTCATCGTTTTTATTTTTGATCTCATCTTCAAGATGCTTTGTGTACAGCAGCTGTTGTCTGTGTTTTCTGCTATGCTTAAGGCATTTCTGAACAGCCGTGAATAGCGGAGCAGGATTATCAAGGGGTTTTAGAAAGAGTGAGCATGCCCCGTCATTCATAGCCAGGATCGCTTTATGTATATTATCCTCGTCTGCAGAGACTATTACCGGACGCTTGTCTTTAAGAATCTTAGATATAGATTCGGGACTTCCGGAGGTTATATCCTGGATGATGAAATCAATCCTTTCATCCTTGAGCAGAAGATCTCCCTGTTCAGAGTTCTTCGCTTCTGATACCCCATAGAGCTTGTTATTGAGATGCTTAATAAGTTCCTTTCTGATTGATTCATCCTTATCAATGACCAATATTTTGTATTTATATTCCAAACTCACATAGCTATCTTAATGATTTTAATAGTCTTTGTCATCAGTGGTTATTAGAATTTGAATTAGGCTCAGAATTGTAATATATTCAGTGAATAAGGTAGATCGGGAGTTTGAATGACAAGACGTAAAATGATGCTGAGCGCTGCAGGACTATTCACAATCATAGCTGTGTTTTTTTTAAATTCCTGCGCACCGAGATACGAGTTGACCGTTACGGGATTGTCTGGCGGTTCAGTGTCGATCGAACCTTCAGGCGGGGCTTACAAGGAAGGCGAAGTCGTTACATTAACAGCGATCCCAGATTCCGGGCACAGCTTTACCGGTTGGGGGAATATAAGTAATTTTTCGGCCGACAATGAGATCGGTCGAGAGGTTGAAATTATCATGCCTGCTGAAAATCTCGACATTTCAGTAAATTTCTCCATACCAAGTGATGGCTGGACATTCATGGTTTACATGGCAGGAGACAACAGTCTTTCTAATCAGGTTTATTATGATCTCGATGAGATTGAGCAGGGGTTGTATGATGCAGTGCAGGCTGGAAATTCATTTCTGGCTGAAGATGTGCAGGTGCTTGTTCTGACTGATCGCAGTGGTTCTGATGATACGAAGCTATTTCGTGTATTACCTGATTCTGACAATACGGAGATCGTTTCCTCGGTTATAGAATACGGCAATTATAGCTCCAGTTCCGAATTAAATATGGCTGATCCCGATACCCTGCAGGATTTTGTATCCTACGGGTTTGCAAAGTATCCTTCGCAATATAACGCCCTCGTTTTATGGAACCACGGGGGCGGTGTAAAAAGCCTTGATAACTCAGAGCTGATAAGCAAGGAAATATGCGAAGAT
>DMKD01000204.1 GCA_003454605.1 Spirochaeta sp.
GGGCATCAAATGCAGCGTTGCCTTCCCCCTCTCAATCCATCTACAGAAATCATTCGCCCACCTTGGCCATAGTCGCGGCGACTACCCAGAAAGTGAGAAAGCACAGGATAAAATCCTATGCCTGACAATTGATCCGTACTGGAGCGAAGAGCATATTACAAATATAGTGGATGAAATAAAAGATTTCTTTAGTTAATAAAATGAATTGAAGTCGAAAATATCAATTTTCGACTTCCCTAATCATTAAAAGGCTGGAGTATTTTCATAGAAAATACTCCGGAAAGATTGAAAAAGACAACCAGTCTTTTTCAATCTTTAGATATATTTATTGTAGCCTTTCAGCATCAGAAAACTTTCAGTCGAAGATATTCCCTTCACCTGGGAGAGCTGCTCCGTAAGAAACCGAACCAGCCCCCTGTTCGAATCGACCAGAACCTCTATCATTAAATCATAGCGTCCGGTGGTAATATTAACCGATTGAACGTCAGGGAGGCTGGAAATTTCTACAGCCTTTGTTTCAAGAAGTGCAGATTCAGTAACCGTTGCAGCGACCATTGCGATCATTTGATTGGACAGGATATCAGGGTTGATAAGCCCACGAACGACCATAACCCCCGAATCTTTGAGCTTCTTCAATCTCTGTCTTATTGCGCCTTCAGAGAGTTCAAGCTCCTTGGCAATTGTAGAATTCGGGACATGCGCCTCACGCAGGATATCAATTATTTTCCAATCTGTATCGTCAAGCATCATGTCCTTCATCTCCAGTTATCTGATTAATTCTTCAACCGGAGTATATTCCATATCAAAGGCTTCGGCTACATGCTTATATACGCAGGCCCCCTTATATGTATTCAACCCCTTTCTTAGCGGTTCGGATCTTTTAACCGCTTCTTCAAGCCCCAGATTAGCCAGCATAAGCCCATAGGACAGTGTTGCTCCAGTAAGCGCAAGGGTTGATGTCAAAGATACAGCTCCCGGCATATTAGCAACACAGTAGTGAACAATTCCGTCTACTTCAAAGATCGGTTCATCATGTGTTGTTGCATGTGTTGTTTCTATACATCCGCCCTGATCTACTGCTACATCAACAAGTACAGCACCGGGTTTCATCAGCTTAAGATGCTCACGCTTTATAAGATGCGGTGCCTTGGCACCGGGGATAAGAACACCCCCGATAATAAGATCACTCTCTTTCAGAATCAATTCAATATTTTCATCATTACTGTAGAGAGTTGTAATTTTTGTTTCGAAAATATCATCAAGATATCCCAGTCTTTTTGCGCTGATATCCAGTATTGTGACATCAGCCCCAAGGCCGATAGCCATTTTAGCAGCATTTGTTCCGACAACACCACCGCCGAGGATTGCAACCTTCCCACGGGGAACACCGGGAACTCCGCCGAGAAGCACACCACGGCCTCCGAATGGTTTCTCAAGGAATTTCGCCCCTTCCTGAACCGATAATCTACCTGCAATTTCACTCATCGGTGTGAGACAGGGAAGCGAATGATCTGCTTCTTCAATTGTTTCATATGCAATTGCTTTCACCTTTTTTGCCATCAAAGCCCTTGTCTGCGGCTCGTCGGCGGCAAGATGAAGGTAGGTATAGAGAATTTGATCTTCATGCAAGAGCTCATACTCTGAAGCCTGAGGCTCCTTAACCTTAATAATCATTTCATTGTTGTCAAAAAGCTTCTTTTTATCCGTCTCGATTGATGCTCCCGCATCCAGATATGCCTGATCAGGAAAACCTGCATTAGCACCTGCACCCTTCTCAACTGTTACAGAATGCCCTGCAGCAATATATGCCTTTGCATTTGCCGGCGTAAGCCCAACCCTGTACTCATGTTTTTTTATTTCCTTTGCAACCCCAATTTTCATAACATACTCCATATTTCATTGTTATTATTATTTATAATACGTATTTCTGCCCTTGTCAACGTTATTATACGAATATCGTTTTTTAATGTATCTTTTATGCGCTTTACGTATTTAGATCTGTAAAATATCGCGTCATATTTACTATCGTGCTGATATATAGTATAATACTTCTATATGGCTGCAAGTAAAACCAAATCAACAACCTTTAAGGTTAATCAGCAAGTCGTATACCCGCTTCAGGGTGTAGGACAGATAATCAGTATCGAAGAAAAAGAGTTCAAGGGAGAAGATGTCCTCTATTACATCATCTATCTTGAAGTATCAGATATGACCATCATGGTGCCCACCGACAAGGCCGAAGGTCTCGGCATAAGGGCAATCGTCAGTGAGAAGAAGTCGCAGGAAGCACTCAAGCTTATATCTGAGGAATATGAGCCGGTAACAGCTGACTGGAAGATGAGATATCAAATGAACCTCGACCTTCTAAAGAGTGGAAGCGTTACCGATATTGCCACCGTAGTTAAAACCCTCTATCACCGAAGCAAGGTTAAGGAACTGCCCATACTTGAGCGTAAGCTCTATGACAGCGCCCTCAAGCTTCTCACAGATGAGGTCTCATTCTCTCTGGGTAAAACCAAGCCCGAGGTTGAACAGCTGATTTTCAGCAGACTCGAATCGGAAGAATGATAAAGCCCTCCGCCGGAAACCGCCCGTTTGCATTTTTGATCACGGCAGCCGGTTCCGGCACGAGGATGGGCGGCGGAATGAAGAAAGAGTTCCGCAACCTTAACGGAAGACCTATCCTCGCAGAAACTCTGGGCAATTTTATTAAAACAGGCCTCTTCAGCTACGGCGTTATCACGTGTATTCCAGGCTCTGAAGATGAAGTGAGAGAGAGGCTGACTGCATCGGCTGTAAAGCTTGATTCACTCAGCAGCCCCCTGCTTTTCTGCTCAGGCGGGAATGAGCGTCAGGATTCGGTTTTATTCGGACTCAATTTTCTTTCTGACAACTGCCCCGAGCTTCTTGATGAGGGAATAGTCCTAATCCACGATGGCGCCAGACCATGGGCATCAACCAGGCTTATCGATCAAGTAGCCCAGGGAGCACTGAAGCACGCGGCCTGCGCCCCTGTGAGTCCGTCTGTTGATGCCATGAAAGAGATCAGCACGGACGGTATTATCACCGGACATCTGTCCCGACGTAAAACCGTCAGCGTGCAGACCCCGCAGGGTTTTGCCTTCAATGAGATACTCGCTGCTCATAAACGTGCAGCGGCAGACGGACGGCACTATATTGATGATACTGAAATATTCAGCCGCTATGAGGGTGATGTCTACACAGTGCCCGGCAGCGCCGCAAATAAAAAGATCACCTATCCTGAGGATCTGGAGATATGAAAATCGGACAGGGCTGGGACATACACCGGCTTGAGAACGGCAGGAAACTCATACTCGGCGGAGTGGAGATCCCCTCAGAGGCAGGCTCAGTGGCACATTCAGACGGTGACGCACTCGCACATGCCGTAATAGATGCAATACTCGGTGCAGCAGCCGTAGGCGATATAGGGACCCACTTCCCCGATACATCCACCGAATTGAAGGGTGCCGACAGCATGCAACTGCTGTCTGAAGCCATTAAGATCGCGGCAGAAGCCGGGCTTGTACCACATAATATTGATTCTACTATTATACTTCAGTCTCCAAAGCTCAAACCGCATATCGAAGGCATGCGTCGAAATTTAGCGATAGCGGCCGGTATGGACATCGGTGCTGTATCGGTAAAAGCAAAAACCAATGAGGGACTCGGTGAAACCGGTGCCGGCAGAGCAGTTGAAACCCAGGCTATCGTTTTAATGGAAGAGCTGTGACATCCGGCAGCAGCCCCTGCGCCCAGACCATACCCGACTGGGTCGATATATTCCGTCTTCTTAAACGTTATATCAAAGACAATGTGCTGCCGTCTGTCTCACAGATTGCCGAGGACAACGCTGAACCGTATAGGGTGCTATTCTCAACGATAATATCTCTTCGTACGCGTGATGAGGTCACCCTGGCAGCCTCACGCAGACTCTTCAAAGCGGCCCCCGATCTTAATACTCTTATTACGATCGATGAGACCAGAATAGCCGAACTCATCTACCCTGCCGCCTTCTATCATAATAAGTCTACAAGCATTAAAAAATGCGCCGCAATACTTTTAAATGATTACGAAGGCCGAATCCCCTCTGATCGCGATGAACTCCTGAAACTACCCGGGGTGGGAAGAAAAACCGCAAACCTGACTCTTAACCTCGGCTTCGGAATCAACGCTATCTGCGTCGACACCCATGTTCACCGAATATCTAACAGAGCAGGCTGGATCACAACAAGGAATCCAGATGAGACAGAACTGGCTCTGGAACAGATTCTGCCTCCAAAATACTGGATCCCGCTTAATGAGGTATTAGTCAGCTACGGACAAAGCGTCTGCACCCCGCAGTCACCCTGGTGTTCAAAATGCGTCATCACTGAACATTGCATCAGAGCCGGTGTGGGCAGAAAACGTTAATCAGTGCTACACCTGCTCAAAGGATTCAATCTCAAGTTCATCTTCACCTTCTAAAGCTACTGTAACAGCGGTTTCATCACCTGCCGATATTGTTATGTCGACCTCAAACTCTTCATCAGAAACCTGATCTGTGGCCTGATCTACAGAGCTTTCTTCGCTGCTGGAAACTTCTAATTCTTCTGTATTAATACCGTCAACTGTTTCCCCGGCCTCAGTTTTAAAACAGGCAGCTTCTTCCTCAAGCTTGTCGGTTATCTCTCCCAGATTGCCTGATAATTCAGTAACAAGCATCATAGCTCCGCTAACCTCGGTTATTCCTATGGTAATCTCATTGGCAGAGTTTGATACCTCGGAAGTAATTCTCGAGACTATTCCGATAGCGTCCGTAACCTTACCAGAGGCCTCGGTCATCATTCCGCTCCCCTGGTTTACCTGTACAGAAACATCCTGCAAACCGGTCATAGCCTCAAGGATTTGCTTTCCGCCGATTCTAAGCTCTTCCATACTTGAGCCTATTTCATCGAGAGATTGTGCAACACCGCCAACCTCCCTGTCTATCTCAACAAAGGCGGCTTCAGTAT
>DMKD01000305.1:0-5681 GCA_003454605.1 Spirochaeta sp.
ATTTTTTCAGTTCTATAAATGATATTGAACCCTATGTCATTGCCGGAAGTCAGGAAACAGTAGAAAGCAGAAATGACGACGGTTTTTACTACCATCTCGGCGTAAGGGTTAACCTCGAGGTGCTTGCCTCAAAATTGAAAAGCTCGGATATCCTCGGTGGGCAGATAGACGGGAAGGAGGGAAACATTTACCGGCTTTCTGATCAGGACTCTCCCGAAAAACCAGTGTCTGCAGCTGAGATTTCCACTCCCCCGCAGAAGGCAGAAGTGGCTGAGGTTGAGGAACCGGCGCCCGCTGCTGAAGCCCTTCCTAAGGCAAGTGTTGAAGAACTGAAGATTATCAGCGAATATCTGGATTCATTAACCTATATGGTTTACTTCAATGAGGAAACTGAAGCCGACCCCTTCCTCACCCGTACCGCGGTAATTTCAGCAAACCGTTATCTTGATAAGGAAGGTGCCGAATATGTTGATCTCACTCAAATAGAGAGAATCAAAGAAGATCAGCAGCTTGTTTATGAAGAGGAAACCGGTGAAGCTGTAAGCATAGTGCAGTGGATAGCTCATAAGCTTAATGCTGATGTCTATATCGAACTGTCTCTGAGTACGAGCACAAAGACCGAAGGCAGTAAATACTACGGCAGTGCCAATGTCAGTCTGAACAGCTTCAATGCGTCAACTGCAGAAGGTCTTGGTTCGGCCGTATACCAGACTATTCCGCCGGCATTCAGCCGCATCTCCGAGAAGGATGCGTTAACGAATGCGGTATCATCAGCCGTCTATAACGGGATGAAGGCAGCAGTCGCCAAGGCTGAGAATGAAGCGGCTAAAGCCGCGGCGAAAGGTTTCAAATACAGCCTTTCATTGATGAATACATCTGACTCGAAAATGATGCGTGATTTTGAGAAGAAGCTTGAACGGAAGGTTCAGGCTATTAAGCGGGTTTCATATTCGCCAGAGGAAAGCACGTTTGAGGTATATCTTATTGGAGATATCGCAGATTTAGAGGATCTAATCTATGATACAGTAGAATCCGTTCCCGGCATGGAGGGGATAATGCTTGTCATGCAGAGAGGAAACTCGATAACTTTTGATACAGGGATGTAGTGGTGAAAAGAAAACGTTTTCTGCCGGTAATCCTGGCAGCAGCAGTTATTTGTTCCGCATGTACCACATCGGCAGAGCTTGCTCCGGCCTGGACGAATGCCCCGCCTGATGATAATGCCGAGTATACATACTTCTTAGGGATTGGTTCAGCCTCATCGGGCGATGAGGGCGCTGCATCAGCCGAAGCCGCCTCGCTGATTGTTGCAGATATAACCAAGTTCCTCGGAGTAAGAATAACATCTGATACTACGGCTGAAGCGAAGGACGCCTATGGTAAATTTGAATCAAGTCTGATCTCGGTGGTGCAGGAGAAGTCTTCTGCACGGCTCAGCGGCCTGAGGATGAGTAAGCGTCATGTAGAATCAGATGAATCCGGTGTGACGGTTTATCTGCTTGCCGAATACGGTACAGCTGAGCTTAAGGCTGAAAAGATCAGACTCGCTGAGCTCTTTAAGGAAAAACAAGAGGCTATATCGGGTCCCGAGAAAGAAGGCGACAAGCTCGTTCTCGAGCTAAAGTATTACCGCTCAGCGGTTCAGTATATTGAAGCTGCTTTAGCTGCATCAAATTCAGATTTGGAGAATGCCGATCTGAAGTTTGAACGTAATATCATTAAAGCCCGTGAATCTATCGATCATCTGAAGATTGAGAACGTCTCTGCTCCTCCAGGTACCTATGTCGGAGAAGATTTTGACCAGGATTTCAGGGTCAGACTGTCCTCAGACGGGATAAATATCGAAGGACTTCCGGTAACGGTGAGCTATAAGGAACTTCGGGAAAACGGAAGAAAGACAATCAGGACGCATACGGTTCTGACCGACAGTGAAGGAATTGCCGCTTTCAGGCCTCCGGCCCCGGAATGGGTGGGCAATGAAAAGATAACCTTCTTTCTCGATATGAGGGCTGTGATTGAACCGCTTGAAGAGGTTAGTTTCAAGCTTCTGCAGTATGTAGACGGCCTGGAGCAGGCGGTTAATGCAAAGCGAACATCCTTTAATTTCGAGGTTCTTTCGAAGGCTGTTGAGATCCCGACCTGTGTGATGGTGATGGATGTGGATCGAAGCGGAAACCCCCTGAATAAAACCGATACGGCCTCAGGTATTCTGTCTGAACTTTCGGATGCAGGTTTTGATGTTTTCATCCTTCCGGTTGATTACCGAATGACGGCTGTGAGCGATACCGAACTGATTGAGCTCGTTCGTGAGCAGTATGGAAATATCTATCAGCGTTTTATCTTCGGTACAGCAGAGATAAGCAGCTTTGAAGAAAGTTCGGGCTCGGTGATTGTAAAGGTTACCGGTAAGATTAAAGCAGTTGAGCTTGAATCAGGCCGTATTCTCTTTTCAGCATCCGAACAGAAGCGTGCGAGAGGCGGAAATAATTCAGCCACAATATCAGCGGCTTTTTCCAGTCTGGGAAGAATGTACGGCGATAAACTGGTATCAGATCTACCCTGAAAATAAACCGTTGGGATTGTTTGAGATAATTCCGATGGCTCCGGCTGCCAGCAGGCGCTGTGCTTCATCCTGGTCATCTACCGTCCATGACATAAACGGTTTGTCTCCACTCAGCATATTGAATAGATTGAAGCATCTTCTAATCTTTTTATAATGCGGTTTAAGAATATCCGCCCCTGCTATCCACCTTCCCTCGCCGTTACGAAGATACCATGGCAGCTTAGCGGCGTTGGTATAGATAATTGCAGTCGGAACATTAGAAGCTGTCTGTTTGAAATACTTTAACGGCATTGGATTGAATGAAGATACAATGCAGCGTTCTTCAAGGCCGTATTCTGAAATGAGTTTATACAGCTTGACTTCGATTCCGGTCCTTGAGGTTTTTCTGCATTTTATTTCGATATCATAGTATACTCTGCTGCCGAGAAGATCGAAAACATCCTGAAGCAGCGGCAGTTTCTCTCCGCTGTACTTTTCACTTTTCCAGCTTCCAGCATCGAGAGTTTTAATCTCATCCCAATCAAGTTCCTCTATGAGACCGTCGTACCCGGTTACCCTTTTTAGGTTATGGTCGTGGGTGACGACAAGCTCTCCCGACCGGCAGAGATGGATATCCAGTTCGATGCCGGGTACTGTTCTGTTCACTGCTTCTTCAAAGGCGGCCAGGGTGTTTTCGGGGGCGATACTTGAGTATCCTCTATGCGCAAAGATGTAGGGTTCTTTCTCTCCTGGGTAAATGATCATAGCCAAGAATATCACCTTGTTTATTTTCACGCAATCAGTTAGCACCGATTGTCAGGCAGCCCGATTGAAAAATAACACGAATTTCATTATTCTGTCATCAATGAAAGAACTATCTTACAACACCGAAGATCCGATCGCAGCTCTGGCTACGGGCTGGGAAGAAAGTGCTATCGCAGTGATTAGAACGAGCGGCACCGATGCAATTGAGCTGGCTGCCGGTGTTTTCTCGAATAAAGACGGCCTTCGCAGTGCTGAAGGCGGAACTATAGTTTACGGTTATGTTCTAGACCCGGAAACAGGAGCGCGTGTGGATGAAGTCCTCGCTGCCGTTTTCAGAGCTCCCCGCAGCTACACCGGAGAGGATTCTGTTGAGTTTTTCTGTCACGGCGGAATCCCCGCTGTATCGGTTGTGCTTTCAGCCCTGAAAAAAGGCGGGTTCCGCGACGCTGCACCGGGAGAGTTTACGATGCGTGCCTTTGTAAACGGTAAACTGGATCTGACAAGGGCTGAGGCTGTACATGAAATTGTAACAGCTAAAACCGCCAAGGCACACTCGCTGGCGCTAAACCGCCTCTCAGGGGCGCTCGAACTTCGAATTGAGGACCTCAAGCGCCGTGTACTCGACATGCTGTCATCTGTTGAACTTCTGCTTGATTATCCTGAAGATGAACTCGACGGGCAGGCGGGGGAGTATCCGCTTGATGTACAGGCCGTAGAAAATCTCTGTGCTGATGTTCAGCGGCTGGCGGACAGTTTTAAAGCCGGGAAGGTTTTTCGTGACGGAGTACCCGCGGCACTTGCGGGAAGAACCAATTCCGGTAAGTCGTCGCTGTTCAACCTGCTGCTTAGAGAAGACCGGGCGATTGTTTCTGAGATACATGGAACCACCCGGGATTATATTGAGTCATGGATTACGGTAAAGGGCATTCCCCTGAGACTTTTCGATACAGCAGGGCTTCGTAATTCCGATAATCCGATTGAAGCGGAGGGAATCAAACGAAGCGGTGAGGTTATTGCAGATGCAGGTATTATCCTTTACCTTGTTGACGCTGTCTGCGGCTTGAATGAAGAAGACAGAACCTTTCTGGACCGCCTTCAGGGTGAAGAGCGGCTTATCAGGCTGTGGAGCAAGATTGACGCCATCCCGAATGAGGGGGCATATGATGAAGATCAGGTCCCAGACGGTTTTATCCCGATAAGTTCGCTGACGGGTGAGGGCCTTGCTGAACTTGAAAAAGCCCTTGCTGAAGCGGCACTTGGTAAAAAAGGACTGGATGATACTGTCGTTATTGATTCAATGCGTCAGCGCGATCTGCTTCAGCGTGCTGCAACGGCCCTGGACAAGACAAGGAGTGCAGCGGAAGAACAGGCTCCCCTTGATGCTGCGGCAATGGAGCTGCGTGATGCTCTCGATGCCATGGGTGAGATAACAGGAGAAGTCAGTTCGGCTGATATCCTGAATAATATTTTTTCAAATTTTTGTGTAGGAAAATAATTTGAGTAAAGCAGATTTTGATGCAATTGTAATAGGCGGCGGTCACGCAGGCATAGAAGCCTCCCTGGCGCTTGCCAGGCTCGGGTTTGAAACAATGCTTATAACCCAGAGTCTTGACACTATAGGCAGGCTTTCCTGTAATCCGTCTATAGGCGGGTTGTCCAAAGGCAATATTGTCCGTGAGATTGACGCCCTCGGCGGTGAGATGGGAAGGCTGATAGATGCTGCGATGATACAGTTCAGGATTCTGAATCAGAGACGCGGTCCGGCCGTCCAGGCTCCCCGCGCTCAGGCTGATAAATTTCTGTACAATAAACTCGCGAAAGAAACGGTAGAAAACCAGAAAAATCTTCAGCCTTTTCAGGATACGGTTACCGATTTCATCCTCGATGATGACGGACGTGTGATTAAGGGCGTCGTTACCGAGCGCGGAAGACGTTTTACAGCCCGTACGGTTGTGATGACAACCGGAACCTTCATGGAGGGGAAGATCTTCATCGGCGATTATGAATCCCCCTCGGGGCGTATCGGCGAACCCGCGGCAATCGGGCTTGGAACCTCGCTGAGGCGGTTGGGATTCAGGGTGGCCAGACTTAAAACCGGGACACCGGCCAGGGTTTCATCCGCCTCAATAGACTACAGTCGAATGGAAGAGCAGCCCGGCGACCCGGAAATAATCCCGTTCTCATTCGCAAATGACGCAGTAGACAGGCCGCAGGTGCCGTGTTGGATAACCTATACGAATGAAAAAACTCATGAGATTATCAGGGCAAACATGGATAAATCTCCCCTCTACGGAGGAAAGATAGTCGGTACCGGCCCGCGTTACTGCCCGTCCATCGAGGACAAGGTTGTAAGATTCCCAGACCGGGATCGTCA
>DMKD01000305.1:5742-9253 GCA_003454605.1 Spirochaeta sp.
ATCTCATCCTCACTTCCCGAAACAGTACAAGAGGCCTTCATCCGAACCCTTCCCGGCCTGGAGGATGTAAAAATCATGCGGCCGGGATATGCTGTTGAATATGACTTCATTGACCCGCGCCAGCTGCTGCCGTCGCTCATGACGAAGAAGATTGAGGGCCTGTTCAGCGCAGGCCAGACAAACGGTACATCAGGCTATGAGGAAGCAGGCTGTCAAGGGCTTCTGGCAGGGGTTAACGCTGCGCTTTTCATGCTCGGCCGCGATCCGCTTGTGCTGAGCCGTTCCGAGGCCTATACAGGAGTTCTAGTTGATGATCTCGTGACCCTCGGGACGAAGGAACCCTACAGGATGTTCACCTCGAGGGCGGAGTACAGGCTCTGTCTGCGGCATGATACCGCTGATATAAGACTGAGTGAAAAGGCCGCCTATGCCGGACTCCGCAGCGAAACTGCCGCACAAGCCCTTGCTGAAAAGATGCAGGGTATAGACGAGATTAAAGAGCTGCTCTCCTCGCGCAGAGTTATCAAAAGAGATCTTGAATCGGCGGACGGCAGGATAGAAGGTCTCGAGCAGCGGCTTGGAGAAACCTTTGAAAAACTCATGAAGGTTCCGAACTTTACTACCGATGATCTGCTTCTGCTTGAAAAAAAACTGGAAACTCGAAATCGAAGATGGCTTGATCAGGCTGCAGTTGATATTAAATATGAGGGATATATCGGACGGCAGCAGAAACAGATCAATCGTTTCAAACGGATGGAAAATCTGAAAATAGCCGCTGATTTTGATTATGACGCAGTATCGGGCGTATCGGTTGAGTCGATCGAAAAATTCAAGGATATAAGACCCCTGTCTGTCGGGCAGGCTTCTAGAATCTCCGGAGTGCGTTCTTCGGATATTGCCGTTCTACTTGTAGCGCTGGGGCGGGGAGGAGATGGGCGGACAGATAATGAATAAATTAATAGACGGACTTAGTCTCCTTGGTATTGAAGCCGATGCCGGTCATTTAGCAAAGCTTGAAACATATATACAGGAGCTTGAGCTCTGGAACTCGAAACTGAATCTTGTCTCAATTGAGGACTATGAACAATTGATAGTAAGACATGTTCTTGACTGTCTCGCAGGGCTCAAGCCTCTTCAGCAGCTTGAAGGAGCCCGGGTTGCCGACATCGGCTCAGGTGCCGGGCTTCCGGGCCTTCTGCTGGCGATATTTATGGAAAACAGTCACTTCACGCTCGTTGAACGCTCGGGTAAGAAAGCGGGCTTCCTGCGGAGTACTGCAGCGCTGTTAGGAATGGTGGATCGTGTAGAGGTTGCTGATACTGATTTAAAGAATGTGAAGAGCGAGTTCGATATAGTAACCCTCAGGGCATTCAGGGATTTCGGAGATTTCTACACGAGCTTGAAGGCTGTGACAGCTCAAAGTGGAAGCATTGCGGCATATAAGGCCAGGAAATCTTCAATAAATTCAGATTTAAAAGCGGTTGGAATAGATCCGGAGGCGGTCGGGATAGTACCTCTTAAAGTCCCATACCTTGAGGAGGAGAGGAATCTACTGCTTATAAAGCCGTGGTTGTGAAGCCCAGTCTGGAATCAGGATTAAGTATCAATTTTCTTCATAACCTTAACAAGATCTTCTTTTTCCGACAGATCAATAAGTCTCGCTTCAACAAAATTCTTAGCTCCAGGGGAGTAAGAACCGGCCGATATGCACATTCCTCTGCCAGCCTTCACTTCTTTTATCTTTCCATAGAGATCCCGCACAATCAATTCTCCAACCTGTCCGGTTGATCTGATAAATCTGAAGATTATAACATCTTCCCATTTTGCAGAGCTGATATCTACAGTCATATCGATATAATCACTCTGCTGAGTCGCAACATCAAGGACCTTGATGCGGGTATTGGGGAACTGCGCCGCAATAATCTTCCTGCACATATTAATGAAACGGCTCTTGTCACCCATCAGAAAGATCTTAAGATTAAGGTTTGAATCAAGTTCTCCATACCGTTTCAGCAGCATTGCCGCATCTTTGTAATTCTGATTTTTTGCGACGATATTTTCAAGAGGATTTATTGCATTGGATATCTTATCCGCCTTTATGTAGCAGGTGGCCAGTCTGTAGTTTAGTTCTAGAATCATTTCAAGTTTGAGGTTTGGGTTCTTAAGTCCAAGTTCGAAGTACATCACGGCCTGATCATAATTCCTGAATTTCATCGATATAGTGCCTGAATAGATACAGGAATGGGCTCCGTATCTTGCATCGTTTCGAAGTGAAGCGAACATCTTCAATGCCGCATCCGACTGACCAAGATTGTAAAGACATTCACCTTCTGCAAAGGTAAGCTCTTTATTATCCGGTTCGAGTTCAAGGGCTGTCTTAATAGCTTCGCTTGCATCATTATACCTGTTCATTCTGTAAAGACTGAGGCCAAGGTATTTATATGTTGAGATATCATCAGATTTCTGATTCTTAGCTTGATTTAGAAAAGCCGCAGCTTTTTCATAGTTCTTCCGCAGGTATTCAAGGTAGCCGAGGTTGTAGTTAACGGTGAAGAGATCAGGGTTAACTGATCTTGCGAGCATGAAGCTCTTGTAAGCTGCTTTATACTGTTTGGATTTAATGGCACAGGTTGCATGCTTCAGAGTAATATCAAATTCATCCAGAGTACTGTCTGTTGCGCATAATTCCATCAGAATATCAAACAGTTTAAATGCTTTTTCATAATCTTTTTCCTGAAAATGAAGTTCCGCAAGATAGAGAAGGGCTGCCGGGTCCTTAGGATTCTGGATGAGCCTCCTGTTCGCTTCTTTAATCACCGCGTTCCTGTCTGTAGCTCTTGCTTTTTCAAGTTTTGAGTGAGATTTAGAATTCTTTCTACCTTTTATAACCAATACGACGATAATAATAGCAATAACAGATGCAATAATTGGGATGAATACATATGATTCCAGAATAAGCATAGTTTATTATTGTGTTTGCTAAAGTAAATGTCAAGTTGATAAAAATTATTGACAAAATATTTAACGGGTAATAGGTTTAATATAGAGGTAAGGAAATGGATAATTCTACGATAGGGATTAAAGTAGCTGACGGGACATATTTCCCAATTCTTGAGGAAGAGCGGACCGGAAAAAAGAAACTTGTTCTAACGACAGTAAATGATGATCAGGCCAGTGTACAGATTGATCTTTACAAAGGCGAAGGACAGGAGCTTAATGATGCACTCTATATTGGAAGCCTTGTAATCGAGGATATTATGCCCGCTATGAAGGGCGACCCCGAAATTGAGCTATTAATAGGCATCGATTCTGATGGTAATCTTAATGCTGAGGCGGGAGACACCGCAACAAGTGAAAGGCAAAGTTTGAGTGTCAGTCTAGAATCTCTGGATGACGGAGATTTTTCATCTCCTAATTTTGAGCTCGATGATCAAGGTTTTGATGAAATTCCTTCCCTTGATGAAGAACCCGCTTTAGATGACGGATCGTCCTTCGATGAAGAACCTGCCTT
>DMKD01000251.1 GCA_003454605.1 Spirochaeta sp.
TCTTAAGCTCAGCACTGCGCTCTGCATTACGGTTCACAAGAATTAAATTATGACCTGCCCGATACAGCGCGTCAGCCGTAGCCAGGCCGATTCCATTTGTTGTCCCGGTAATTAAAATATTCATATGCTTAAATTCCTGTTTAATACTGGAAAAATGCGTCCCAGCGCCTGTCAAGGACAGCAAGTGCTTCTTTAAAGCCTGTCACATCAAGCAATCCGTCATCAGTCTCGATCAAAAGTTCAAGTGCCCTGAGTTTTGCAAGGGCATCACCGCATTCAAAATCCATCATACAATTGTGCTTCTCTTCCATCCATGTCTCAATCCGACCGTCAAGTTCTTCCTCGGTCAAACCCTTTTCAGCTATATGCAGGAAATAGTAGGCAAGAAAGGTCTCTTTGCATTCTTCCTCTTCGGCCGAGTCAATAAGAGAATAAAACACACCTGCATTGTTTACAAGGTTTCTGAAATAGAGATTGTCACTGAGCTCTTTCTGAAAAAGAAACTTCTTTGTCTTATACTTGCTCCACTGCTTAAAAAGAAAATCGCCGAGGGCGCCGAGGGCTGAAAATACGGCAATTGCCTGTTTCAGATTATCTTCCTCAACAGTCCCCTTCACCCCGAGATAGGCACTGAGGATTACAAAGGCGACAATGAGAGCCGGTACAACCTTGGTTACAAGCAGAGGAACACCGGCGGCCACCGCTGGAATAGCCAGCATCAGCTTATCCTTCAAACTCATAGTAACCTTCGAGTTCGGGAACAGAATTTCCAGGTCTTCAAGCGGAACATCCTTGAACATTTTAATAAAGGTTACTCCCGGCTCCCCGTCAGCTCCTTCTTCAATGTTTTCGACAGATTTCATCCTCGCGAACAGAATCACCCGTTCAAGAATTTCATGCTCATGTTCACTCTTGCGAAGTCCGAACAGCTTTGAGACAGTAAACATCTCAGTCCGCCTGCCACGGGAGAAAACTTCGGCGAAATCATATGCATCAAAATCTATCTTAACGCTGAAACCAACAATAGCATTTTCGTTAAACGCATTGTCGATATCCTCTCGCGGGATCTGATCGTAGTTCGCGTCATTCAGAATTTTCTTCATAGTCGAATACAATTCTTCGTTCGCAGTTTCAATCTACTCATCAGTTGGAGCAGTGTTCTTTTTCAAATCCGGATTGATCGGGTAATAGGAATCTTTCAGCTTTTCAAGATCACGATGGAAATCAAAATGAAAAATACTCTCGACTATTCCGCATAACAAACCGAAAGATTCAGCATCTTTTGACGGTTTGAAACCCTTATCCTCAATAATCATTTTTATAATATCCCGCTTTCGAAACGGGATAAAGCGTTCTCGGTGTCCTGTTGCATTCATGAGACGATTGTACAATAGAAATCTGGCTCTCACAACGCCCTTAAAAATGGGATTGTCTCATGCCCATTTCAGTGTAATAAAAGATTTTAATTCACAATTCTATAACTATTTGTTATATTTGAATTATGGTAAATAATTCATTCGGGGAAAGGCTCAAAAACTATCGAAAAGTAATGCGGCTGACACAGACCGAGCTCGGCAGGATACTCAATGTCAGTCAGGTGACTGTAGCCTACTATGAAAGGGGTGAGAGATTCCCCAAGCAGGATATGCTGCTGGCCATCTCAAACTTATTCGACGTGTCACTCGATACCCTGCTTGAAAATAATCGATCCGCCAATGTAGCAAACTTCTATCCGGATGGTTTTGAATTCAATATTGAGACATTGATAAAAATGCTGATGCGTTCTCCCCTTCAGGACGCTTTGACCTATACCTCCGGCTGGAGGAATAAGGCTGAACTTAATCTGATTGATTTTTATGAAAAAGTAATAAGCCCGATCCTGATAAAAACAGGTGAGCTATGGTTTAAAGGTGAGATTCTTGTATCAGAAGAGCACCTGATCTCTGATAAAATACGTGAGCTTATTCTTATACATGCCAATCGCGACCTGGAGAAGCAGGCCAACCCGCCGGCAGATGATAAAAAATGGATGGGATTTTGCGCCCCCGGGGAGTCTCATGAATTAGCACTGCTGATGAATGCACAGAGTCTCAGGCTGGAGGGGTGGCAGGTCTATTACCTCGGCGTCCATGTTCCCTTTAAGGATCTCTCCGGTATAATAAAAAAATATAAACCTGATGTCCTCGGTATATCGGTCACTATGCCGACTAACATCGAAGGTTTAGATATGTATATCCGACAAATCAGGGCAGAGTTTGGTGACAGGCCGGCAATAATAATCGGTGGACAGGGTCTGAACCGGGACTCCATGAAGGGTATAAACGGAATAAATGGAAGTGCTGATTCGATACCTGAGGGATTAAAACTTTCAGATAGTTATATATTATAACTTTATGTTATATTTAATTGACCTACTACAAAACTTCTATTATATTTAGTTATATAGGAGATTTGATATGAAAAGGCTGGAGCTTATACAGTATATAAAAAATACAGAGCAGATGGTCCTTCCAGAGAAGGTAGCAGCTGTTAATCAGTTTTCCAAATTGCTGGAAAAACTGCCGGTTAAACTGCAGAAAAGAATAGCTGTAAAATCGGCGCATAAGAATCCATATATGGGATTTATTGTTGAACCCTACAGTTTTTTTCTGGCCTATGAAATAACTGATATGAAGGCAGCTCAAAAGCTTCTGCCGCCTGAATATAGAATAGTTCCGACATCCATGTTCGCAGGAACAAGACCAAGGCCCAGTGTGATAATCGGAGCCTTCAATGTTCATACCAGCGTATTCTGGGGCAGCAGGGTTGAACTCTATCTTATTGCAGAGAACACAAAAACCGGACTGTTGTCGTGGGTCATCATCGATTATGAATCAAACACAAACAGTTATGATCCGGGTCAGGGCTTTGTCGGTGCTTCAACTTCAAAATCTGTGGTGACTACATCATTCCGCGGCGATCTGATCGTGGATGTAGAAGGTGCCGCTTCACAGCATCGAATATCTCTCATTGCTGATATAAAAAATGGAAAGCAGACGCCACTTGATCAGAGACTATGGGTAGAGGGCAATCTTTCTGTTGACTACGGCGGAGAGCTGAAAGACGGCGAGAGCGATCCCTTCGCCCTGGTTTTTGATCCTGCTGAGATGTCGAATGCATTGAAAATTCCACTTGAAAATCTAAATATTGAGGCGAACACTATCATCGGTGAGTTTACATCACCTGAGCCCTATGAAGCAGGATGCTTTCCATTTGCACAGCACTTTATAACAACTAATATGCCTGTTGGGTTGGGGTTGAAAAACGCTGAGGATCTGGAGCAGGCTGCAATAGAGTTCAGTTGAACTGCTATATCCTTTTATGGGTTTTTGCGTAATTCAGCCAGCCGTCTATTCCCCGCTTGTCGGAAAGGCGCTGAACTTTTCGAAACCCTCCGCCGTAAATCTTGTTCTTATCCTCAAACAAACCCTTGATAAGCAGTTCGGCCTCAGGTGTTTTCTGTCGGCGCAGAACCAGATAGGATGCCATATTACAGCTGCCCTCTGCCAGAGCCGGCGATGTATCGGTAATATTATGGCTGTAAAACCAGATATGCATCAGCTCATGGGCACAAGTTGAAATAAAGCTTGCCTCGGGCAGGCCATCGAGAATGAAGATCTGCATCGTGAAACTCTTAACAACCTCGTTTTCGAGCTGCCGGTTAAATACCGCAAAGCCCTGTTTTTCACCGCTCCCTTGATCAAGCTGCTTAAGTTTTGAGCGGCTTATCAGCGTGAACTCAGGTCTAAACGGACTTATCTCAATTCCGTCGAGTTTCAGCGTATTCCTCACCCCGGTCAGCAACCGCAGCCCCTGAGCGTTATCAGTCACCGCCTTCTTCAGACATATGCCGCAGATCCTGCGTCCATCAGAATATGATTTTCCGCCGCGGGTGATATTCTTTCCTATCAGCCTTCCGCAGTAATTGCACTGCGGAACACTCTTCAGGTGTTCTGCACAGTATGAGTTTCCCCAATAGTCATTGTAAAATTTTCCGTTAATCTGTTTTCCGCAATAGGCGCATTTCGGCTGCATATATAATGATATGATAGCTAAATCTATCTGTCAATTCCGGGTAGATGTAAGCAAGTCTGAATTTAGCAATTTCAATACAGCAGCTCGCCACTTGCTGCTTCCAAATCCATAATAAAAAGGGCGGAAGACCTTAAATTTTTCTTATTGCGCCGAAAGCCACAAGCGGCAAATTATTAACTCTGCCAAATTCAAATCACTTGCTATCTATAAGCGGTTTTCGGGGCTAATACGATTAAGTCGGGAGATAAAATAAATATTCAGAAAGAAGATTTTTCTAACCGCTTCCAAGAGGTAAATTCAAAATTGAGGCTGATAATCTTTTGGGATTTGAATAAATTCTGCAAAGATTATATTATGAGCCTTCTAATTATGGAGCTGAAAATGAAATATGATTTCGATGAGATAATTAATCGCCGGGGAACGGGCTCAATAAAATGGGATTTCGGTGATGATCTGATAAAGATGGGTTATGCAGAGTATTTTGATGAAAAGACTCTGCCCCTGTTCACTGCCGATATGGATATTGCCGTGCCGCCGCCGATAGTTGATGCAATGCATAGAACCGCTGATCAACGCATTTACGGCTACACTATGCTGCCGCCGGAATATTACGAGGCGGTTACGGGCTGGTTTAAACGACGCCACGACTGGGATATTGCTCCTGAAGAAATACTCTTTTGTCCCGGAACTGTAAAAGCAGTAGATGTGGCCATTAATGCTTTCACTGAGCCCGGGGACGGAGTAATCATTCAGCGTCCGGTATATTATCCGTTTACCTCTCATATTGAAAAGCACGGCCGTAATGTCGTCAACAACCAGATGCTGGTAGATGATGACGGCTACTATAAGCCCAATCTCGAGGAATTTGAAGATCTTGCAAAAATACCTGAAAACAAATTGTTCATCCTCTGTAACCCGCATAATCCGTCAGGCAGGATATTTGATAATGATGATCTTCGAGAACTGGCTCGTATCTGTAAAGAAAATGACGTTATTCTGATAGCGGACGAGATTCACGGCGATCTGATAAGGCAGGATCAGGTTTTTACACCTATAGTAAAAACCACCGATGATGTCAGTCAGATAGTAACCTGCACCGCGATTAACAAAACCTTCAATACAGCAGGACTGCATGCAACTAATGTAATTATTTCTAATCCGGAACTTAGAAAAAGCTACCGTAAAGCGCTTGGATCGGCTATGCCGTCGCCCTTCACATATAATGCCGTTATTGCAGCCTACAACGAATGTGAAGACTGGGTAGAGGAACTTAAAACCTACTTTGACGGCACAATAGAATGGGTCATGACCTTTCTACGTGAGAATATGCCTAAGGTTAAATTTGTCAGACCCGAAGGCAGCTACATCTTCTGGATGGATTTTCGGGGTTATGAATTGTCGGCTGAAGAAATACGGAAAAAAATCTACATCGATGCAAATGTCATCCTTGAAAGCGGGACTCTATTTGATCCGGATAACGGGGAAGGTTTTGAACGAATCTGTTTATCATCACCACGGCCTATCATAAAGGAAGCCTTTCTTCGAATAGCCGCGGAATTTAAGGGGTGCTGAGGCTTCAGCCCGCTATTTAACAGTAAACAGCTCATGAATAATTTCATGATGATAATTCACTATTTATCGGGTATACTGAAATTAGAGGATGGTTATGGAAAACATTTCTATCGGTTCAGCACCTGTTCTGCTCGTAGATGACGAAGACACGATCCTCTTGCTTTCTCTTGCTGTACCCGGAATAACTGCCGAAGTACGAAAAAAGAGGACGCCCCCGGTTGATAAGCCTGAGATGATGCGGATGGTGAAGTGAGGTCTTGTATTACAGTAGTTTGTATGATATTACAAAAAGTTTATCGATATCAGGATAAATATCCCTGATAACCGAGGGAATTTCAAAAGTCGGGAGATTTAAAATCTCCGACTTTATGAAATTCCAACCACAGATGTAAATGGAATATTTTTAGCAACTTATTATTCTGTATGCAATTAACCCACAGAGTGCTAAAAATACTCCAAAGCCTCTTTCAAAGCCGATCGAGTTTTGAGAGAGGTTCAACCGTCTTAAGTTTCGGAAGGTCCATGTATTCCTACTGTGCATGGACCTTATTTATGCCATTCAAAGAATGTGATTTTTGTCGGAATAGTATTCAATTTATTTTCTCAAGGTCTCCTTGACCATTCGATTAAGCCATGCCCCGGTTACCGCACCGTTCTTCACCTTCAGGATAGTACCGTCGGGTTTTATCACTACAGTGGTTGGGATTGACTGCACAGCATAGGATTCAGCAACCTCTCCGCTTAGATCGTACAGAACAGGAAAGCTTAGCCCCTCGGCTTCAATGAACGCCGGTAATTCCGCCGGCTTCTTTTCGCTCGTATAAAGATTAATAGAAAGGAATGCTGCTTCAGCAGGATTAAGTTCTTCATAGAATGATTTTAATTCCGGCAGCTCAGCCCTGCACGGCGGGCACCAACTTGCCCAGAAATTCAGAACCACTGTCTGTCCTGCATAATCGCTTAGCCTATAGAGCTTTCCGTCTGCAGCCTTTAGTTCAAAACCGGGAGCCGCTGTGCCGGTTCCGAAGACTGCGTCCGAAGACTGCACGCTCAGGCCTTTTACGAGCAAAGCTGTTCCGGAACTCAGAACTACAACCAGGACTAGTAAAACTCCCGCATTAAAACCGAGACTCTTCAGCAATACCCTCCGTCGCTCCTTCTGCCTTAGAATTGAAACAGAAGCAAAAACAGCTGCGACCGTAATTCCAAGAACAATCCCCGCAGTTCCACCCGGCAGATAAAGCACGGCAACAGGATTTTTGATGACAGTGGAAAACTGAAACAGCAGCGGTGATAATTTCCAGACAAGGAGAATAATAAATAAGCTGTTGAACAGAATACGGTCAACCTTCTGCAGCCGCTCATTCTGCTCTCGGTAAAAACGTTTAATAAGCAGCTGATAGATAATCCAGGCAAGAATCAAAGCAATAAAGGCCCATGGAATGCTGAGGGGACCAATTGATACTGTTTGTCGAAGTGCGGCAATCATAATTTTCCCATGTTATAATCAGTCATGGAAAAGATCAAGGTGCAGCAGGTGACGACCAGAAAGCAGCTCAAGCAGTTTGTGTATCTGCCGAAGTACATATATGCAGATGATGAGCTCTGGGTTCCTCCGCTCTGGCTCATGGAAAAAACCGATCACAAGCCAGGTGCAAATCCCGTGCTGGGGCGTTCTGAACATGCCCTCTTCTTAGCATATGTCAACGGTAAGCCTAGAGGCAGAATAATTGCCTATATAGATCCTCGGTATAATAAACATTTCAACTCAC
>DMKD01000055.1 GCA_003454605.1 Spirochaeta sp.
TTTATCATTCTACTTATCTCGATCCTGATTACCATAGGCTTCACAATGCTGACCATGCAGGGAGACGGGCAGTCGATTTTGAAGATCAGCGCTGTGGATAATGAGTACATCTATCAGCTTGATGAAGATCAGGAGCTTGAGATCGAAGGACCAATAGGCAGTACCCATGTACATATCAGCGGGGGAGAGGCATATATATCCGAATCGCCGTGTGAAAATCAGCTTTGTGTGATGATGGGCAGCATATCAAAGCCCGGACAATGGGCGGCTTGTATGCCCAACAGGGTATTCATATCGATAGAAGGAGGCAGCGATGATCAGGAAATCGACGTTCTCTCCTACTGATACAGCAATCCTTGCTGCCTTCTGCATGTTTCTGTCATTGATAGAATACATGATCCCGAAGCCTCTGCCCTTCTTGCGCCTCGGCCTGGCTCACCTTCCGGTAATAATTTCACTGATGATTTTCACCCCGCGGCAAACCCTGCTGCTGACCCTGCTGAAGCTCCTTGGTCAGGGGCTGGTGAACGGCAGTCTGTTCTCATACATCTTCCTGTTTTCATCGGCCGGTTCACTTACCAGCACCCTGGTAATGCTTGCTGTATACAGGCTGCTGAGCTCAAAAATATCACTCGTTGGGGTCAGTATTGCCGGAGCAACGGCCTCTAACCTTGTACAGATCATGCTCGCCAGGCTGTTCATCTTCGGCGAGGCCGCATTGCTGATAGCTCCTGTTTTCCTGACAATCGGCATTATCAGCTCCATTCTGCTCGGACTATTCGCGACATCCTTCGTCAATCAGTCTGAATGGATCAACTCGCGCACTACCGGAAATACTGCTGCACCGGCATCCGCACCAGAAGTTGCGGTTGAGCAGGCCGGAGATTTACGCTCAGGCAGCCTTTCCCGCTTCACCTTCATATGCGGGCTTATATCAGTACCGGCTTTCGTGCCCCAGCAGAATACCGTAATAATTGCCTCGGAAGCCCTTTTTTTCATTATCCTTTCAGTCATTCAGGGTAAGCGATTCAGACTGCTGCCGAATCTGATAATGGCTGCCGGTATAATTTCCGCAAACCTGCTTACTGCACACGGCCGGGTACTGCTCGAAGCAGGCCGTTTCAGCATCACCGCTGGAGCACTCGAAACCGGAGCAACAAAGGCCGCCGCAATCATAGGCTTAATCTACATCTCGCGATTGTCGGTTCAGAAAGAGCTGCGGCTGCCGGGACGTCTTGGGAGCCTTCTTTCACTGGTATTTTTCTACTTCGAAAGACTGACCGGGGGTGAAAGGATCAATCGAAAAAATGTAATGGCGCAGCTTGATCAGAGACTAATGGAATTAAGCGCTGTCGATGACAAGAAAAACCCCGAGCCTGATTCAAACAGGACAGGGCTTGTATATATTATCGCGCTTATTCCGCCGATCATAGCCTGGCTGTCCTTTGCAGCGGTAATAATTCTGAAACTCTAATCTTTAAAAACGATAGCGTAGTCCGCCCTGAATCTTCAAACCTGCATCAACCGGCATTGCAGTTCCCAGCTCCCAGGCTCCCATCAAGCCGAATTCAAACGGCAGTGAAAAATGGTTGAACAGGACTGTCTCAAAACCGAAGCCGAAACCGACAGAAAAGATCGGAACATAAAAAGGTGCGGATTCTCCGGTTTTGGGATAATCCGTATACTCATTATCACTGGTTTCATTATAGACTCTTTCTTCAAAGGTATATGTTGTTCTTATGCGTCCGTCATGCATTCCGCCGGCGAATACATAGAGATTGCCGTCGAACCAGTCACGGAAAGAATCCTGATATACCATATACTGTACTTCAATACCAATATTATAGACGAAGATATCAACATCATAGGAATCAGCATTATAGACAGGCGAGGTGGCGTATTCAATCATATCGTCGGGATAATAAAATATTCCTAATGCCGTCTGTATACCGATTTTATCAAACCAGTGCTGATAGCTAAGACCGGTCCCCCCGATTTCACCGTAGTATCCCCCGAGTGCATCCGGGTAAGTCTCGAATGCATCAGTTTCTTCTGCCGATGCTGCTGATAAAAATACAACAATCAAAAATAGTAAAACAAGCAGTTTTTTAAAATTTATCATTTTATTCTCCTCAATCAGCTTTGCCGGTTGAACGAGCAAAGCTGATTATTCAGGAGCAAGTTCCGGAGCTCTCCGTTCGGAAATACTTCCCGGCTCTTCTCCTGATTTCACAAATTCGGCAGATGCATAGAGTCCGCAGTAACAGTGTCCGAATTCCTTCACATCATCATCGCAGTAATCACAGGGACAGATTACATCTCTGTCCTTATCCCTTTCTCCCCAGGCCTCTCGGCAGGGGCATATCAGATAACCGAACTGAAGATAGTTATTATGAAGTCCCTCAACTATCGATTCACGGAATTCCGCATCAGGGTTAAGAACCCAGCCGTTCTTAGAAGCAGCTTTTTCGGTAAAGGTTGAGATTTGTTCAATAGTTAGTTTATTATCAGCCATAACTAACTCAGCTTATCTTCCCACTGGTCCTTCTTAAACCCTTTCACAAATTCTGAATCGTTAATAATCAGAAAGGGATAGAGAAGGTCAGGAGCAATGCGGGATTTGACATCTTGTTTAAGCGCAATTCTTTCTTCACGATCAAGCTTATCAATATCTACGAAGTGATAAGTCCATCCCTGTTCATCGAGGTATTTTCTTGCTCTCTTACAGAAACCGCAGGTGGAAAGACCGAGAAAAACCAGATCTTTATCAGATTTTAAGCCTTCAATTTTGGTAAATTTTGTTAGATCCATCATTTATTTAATATACATGAATTTCTGAAGTTTATCAAAAAAAACGTCTGCAATCTCAATGATTACAGACGTTTTATTAATTTTAAAACCTATTATTCGTAAGGACTGAAATCTATATCTCCAAAATCTGCATGATCTTTAGATTTATAACCTGTAGCGAAAATTGTATCATAAGTAAGTTGTGGATCTGTTGCTAATAGGGTATCAATTGGTGAATAAGCAGTTTTTGCTCCGTCAATTGAAGGTCCGCCGGCTACACCTTTTAATCCATCAACACCGTCAACGATGTTTTTAGCGATAGTAACTGAATCTTTTACTAATTTTGATACGTCTTTAAATACTGTCATTGTTTGAGTACCTTTACCAGTAACAACGTCTCCCATTAAACTAGCTAAAGTAACGTTTGATGCATCCTGACCTGTAGTAAAGTATTTGTCATACGGAGTTGACATTTTAGCAAATTCTAATCGAATAGCAGCTGATGTGTCATCATTTGGAGCTAATACGCATACTTTGTCTGAAGTCTTTTTAATCTGAGCAACTAGACCTGCAGCTTTAATTCCAGCTGTTTCAGGGTTCCAGTCAGTGTCGATTGGCTGCATAGCTTTCTGTAAAGCGTCTTTTGCTGCATCATCAAATGTAGCTTCTGTGTATAATGCCAAGCCTTCAAATGATGCAGCATCCTGGTTTACGATATTGAAGATATCAAGGTTCGGCTGTAACTCTTCAAAAGCACCGCCAAAGAAGTAAGTGGCATTGGGCCAGTCAGCAACACGGCCGGCAAAGATTGCCAGGTCTACTTTATTAGCTGAAGTTGCGCCTTCTGCTTTAGCTGCGTCAACCAAATGTTTTCCCATTGCTTTACCAACATTCCAGCTGTTAAAAGTTGTATAATAATCAGCCACATCTGAAGATGATTTTGCCATTCGGTCGTGAGCGATGACGACAACGTCTTCACTATGTGCAGCCGCAACAGCAGAAGCACCGGA
>DMKD01000301.1 GCA_003454605.1 Spirochaeta sp.
TTTTCTATATTATATGGGCCGTTGTAGCAGACTAATCCGCCTTCCTTGTAGAGCCGGTAGATGTATTCTCCTGCCGAGATTAGATCCTCTGCCGGGGTTTCTTCGTTCCAGATTACATCTCCAGTGTAGGCATTAAGCGCTGTTGTTCCGGCATCTCCTGTCAAGAAGATTTTTTCTCTTGTTAGAGCCATTCGAGCGGCTGCTATCTCTGTTGTAAAGACCTGTTCAAGACTGTCTGCGTCATATGAGCTAAGGCTTTCGTCTCCGAGGATTACAAGCCTGCTTCCGGTAATTCCTGTGGCCCTGACTGCTGTATTTGTCGATGCGGTTATTACCGTACTGTAGTCAGTATCGAGAACGATTATCTGTTCATCACCTGCCATGTACAGGTATTCGCCGCTTACCGAGCCGGTCAGAAGGCTTCCTGAATCGGCCGTATATACGGTCTCCCAGCCTGTGTCCGTCAAAGCAATCAGATCCGAACCGCTTGTGTAATGCGGCATGCTGTTGAACCAGATTATCTCCGTCTCCGGCAGATCTCCCGCTATCGTATTCTTAAGGGTTCCGCTCATCTCGAGCACGCAAAGTCCTGATTCTTCATCCGTTATCAAAGACCCTGCATTTGTAGTGAAGGTTGTTACCCCTTCTCGTATCCATTTCAGGGTTCCGTATGGTGCATCGTAAACTTCAAGATTTGTTCCATTAAGAACATACAAGCTGCCTGCGGCATATACTGCCTTATGTATCTCGCCTTCTATGCTGTAGAGTGAGTTTCCACTCTTTGCGTTGAAGGCTGATAGCTTTTCGCTGCTCCACGCGTAGATGAATCCGTCTCCGGATATCAAATCAGTCAGCATGGCTGTAGCGCTGCTTCCGTCAAGACTCCAGAGCTTTCTTGAGTCCGCGGGACCGGGCACCGGATTGTACCGGCTTAGTCCTGCATCCTTTCCTTCTCTGAACCAGACGTTTTCTTCTATCGTTATACTGAATTCTTGCTCAATAGTCCGTCCGTAATCGTCTACTGATTCAATCGTAAAATTATCGGTTCCAGCCTTCACTGGCGTACCGCTTATGATTCCGGTATCACTCAGTTTCAATCCAGTCGGAAGATCCCCGTCTGTCAGGCTGAATGTTACAGGAGCTTCACCGTTTGCTGTAATTATTGATGCATAATACTCGGAATCCTGTATACCCGACGACAGTTCTTCGGTCTCAAATGTAAATGCATCACCTACTGTTACTGTTATCATTTTTTGCTTCTGTATATCTTCAGATATTCCGCTTACCGTCACATAATAAGTTCCGTTCTCAATCAGGCTGCCGCTCTGAATTGTCAGCTCGCTTACTCCATTGGGCACTATCGTTGTCTTGGAAAGAGTAGCTCCAAGGTCATCATTGTCAGTCTCAACACTCAGTTGAACCTCTTCGCTTAATCCTGCAATTACAAGCTCAAGACTGTATGTTTCCTCAGCCTGCATAAGGAGGGTTTCTTCTTCCGAATAAATATTGAATCCTTTATGTTTTACATAGATGTTCTTTTCGTTCGAAGACACTCCATCGCGATTGACGACAATGACTCCGCTTTCAGATTCTTCATCAAGCTGCACATTTATTATAGTAGCTTTACAGCTATTTATTGTCAGCTCTTCACCGGAAAGCGTAACGGTACTGTTTGTCCCAAATCCATAACCGTATATGTCAAAACTTTCTCCGGCAAACACGCTTGCCGCCGATAATCCATTAATTGTCGGTGTCGGAGCGGTATCTGTAATGTTTATGGTATAGGTAACTTCAGCTCCACTGTCGGCTGATAAGGCTATTGTAAAAATGCCTGTTGACTCCGTTATTGGAATATATCCGTTTATTAATGCATTATCTCCAGGATTTATTTGTGAATCACTTAATGAAACATTCCACCCTTCAGGGATTTCTGTAAGGTTAAATGAAGCACTGTCTTCATAACCATACATACCCATAATGCTGAATGGAATGCTGAACTCATCACCAGTGGAAAGGGTTATTTCAGTATTGTAAGCCTTCACGAGGTAATATGGTTCAATTACATCCAGAGCTGCTGTTGCTGTATTGCCACCAGGGCCCTCAACCGTAAGGGTTCTTGTTCCTGCATCTATGCCAGCTGGCAGGGTCACGGTTATTGTATACCTGCTTAGATCATCTACTTCAAGTTCTTCTCCATCAAGGTATAGCCGTGTTCCGTCAAAGAAATAATCACCATAAATAAACAGCTGCTTTTCTGCAGTATTTATTATTTCTGTTTCACTTAACTCAGATATTTTAACTTCAGGCATTACTGTATTTAGGCTAATGTCTATAGTTTCTTCTGTCCGGGAATCGGTGAGGTTATAAAAACTCAAATTAAATTCATAGTTTCCAACTCCCGTATTATCAGCACATACTACTGTATATTCGAATACTGCCTCACCTTCCGATATATTCTTTACATAATCATCAAAGACCAGCATCACTCCTGTAGGAAGATCATTTATGTCTACACCGATATAATCTGAAGCTGTTCCGGTAACTACCGGAGCAACTCCGGTTAGCGTTATCTCACTAGTTACATTCTCTCCAATCGGACATTCCACAGCAATATTGTTAGTATCTACCGTGAAATCATTGACAGGTTCAGGTGAGGCAGGTGTTACGAACGATACTGCAATATGTTCGGATTCAGGACCTGTTTCATTTCTGCTGTTATAAGGAACAACATAGAACTCACCTTCCGTTTCTGCAGTAAAACCACTCAGGGCAACCTTAGTGATATTTCCAATATTATAACTGCGGACTTCGGGGACTCCGTCTACCATTGTTTCATAATAAACATTATATCCTTTAGCTCTTTCACCGTTGGGATTACTGAACTGCAAAGACATGTCTCCATCAGGAGTTCCAGCAGCAATTATATCGGTAACAGCTGCCAACGCTTCTTCAGAGCTCTTTCTGATGCTGCCGTCTGCATAAATTCGAACAGCCGGAGTTTCAAGATAGCGGTATGATGCATATACATAATACTCACCTTCCGCCAGGTTTGTTGTATCAAGCTCATAAGTAAAAATACCATCAAAAGCAGATGTAACAGTACCGGCAAGTTTCCCGGTAAAACTATCCGCATCATTACTTACATATATTTCAATATCACCCGGGTTTCCATCTGGCGTAGAAACTGTTCCGTTTATTGTCACGCTTCCGTCTGTCTCAGTACTGTAAGACGGGCTGGTTACCTCGAGTTCCGGAATCAACTGTTTACCAAGTACCTGTATTATATAGGAATCCGGATCCGGCATATTTTCTACCTCTACCGACCATTCTCCTGGTTCAGGATTGTATACCACAAAAGACATTCCCCAAGAAGAATATATTGTTTCAGTTCCAGAATCACCATATGAATAATAAACTCCTGAAGGTGAAATAGCAGTGATTTCCGGTTCTCCATCACCATGTAAAACCATGAAAACAAGCCTCTCCATATCTGACGAGGGGTTACTCTCAGAACTCAAAGACCTGGAAAGTATGAGCTCATCGCCACCTCCGGTATTGAATGAATACATGACCGGTTCTTCGGAGATTTCAGGAGAATAATACACTCCATTTTCGATTTCCCCTTTCAATACCCCAACACCTGTATCAGCGGTTAAACTTCTTGATCGACCGGGTGTATATAGCGTATATGAAGTAAAATTCATATCCGGGCTGCCATTTGACGGCATAAATACACCAACGGTACCAAGTCCCGGCACATTAGGAATATATCCCTTGAACCCGCTTACAGTCGCTCCGGACTTACTGAACATCCCGAATTCTGCTCCGACTGATGGACCCCAGATTGTTGAATCAGGAATCTGACAATACCATGGTTTCCACGGTTTAGGAAAATAAATCCATCCTTCCCATATAATACCTGCCGGTATTCCCAATTGCACGCTTCCGCGCCCTGATACTGTTGTACGGTTATTATATTCGAAAATATAAAACTCTACACTGCCTCTGACAAAGGCTATCTGAACACTGAGACTCGTATAAAATCCGCTTCTTCCAAGTGCTGCTATGGCTTCGCCTCTTGCAACTCCATTAAGAACTGATATATTACCTTTAAATGCCCATTCCCAATCGTAAACATCTACCCAGACGTCCATATCTCCTCTAACTACATATCCACCAGAACTGTCGGTCAATGTAAGTCCCAGACTAAGCCTCATGCTACCGTCAAACATGTAACGGAGCTGTGATGGGACCTCTGTCGCCGGACCAAATGCTATGCTGCCTCTTATCGAATGCAGATTAATACCTGTTGACCCTAAGGGTAATCCTGGTGCCGATATCGTATATTCAAATTTCGCGTATCGAAGTCCTATCGGATAGGTTGATGATATATTCGTGAAAGACACTTCAGCAGACATCTTTCCAAGGCCCGGAACCAATACCGCTCCGCCTCCGCCTATTATATAGATCTGGCCGTCTAGCATAAAATCGACAAAAACACCCTGGAACCCAAGTCCTCCGGCTATTGCAAAATCAGGTATGCTAAACTTGCCTCCTGTAAACTGGATGCCTGAAGGGTTGATTTTGACACCGTTAACCTCCATAGACCATCCGCCGATAAGTTCCGGTGCTATCAATGAAGCTTTAGAGAAGCTAATCTCCTGATTCTCCAGATCAAGTCCAGGTTCATCGAGTCTTACCGTAAAACCGGCCATATCTATACTGATAAAGGGGATAACCACTTCACCGTAAAAATTACCGTCAGTATCTATTCCGGCATTCTCAACAGCAACAGTTGTTCCGTTCATGTTCTCCGGCATCACAAGTACTAGAGATTCTATATTAAGTCCGTTGCTTCCAAAGCTTATATTTGTTGCTTCTGCATTAAATCCTGCTACTGTTATATCAACATAAGGAATGCCTGCACTAAGTGCTGTTATGTCACCCTGCCAGGTCATACTGAACTCATCTAATCCAACAGTCAGACCGGCAAGTCCTTCAGGAAAGGTATCAGGAAACGTAATATTTCCTGCAAGAGATATTCCTGTTTCCGAAATATTCAACTTGGTAATTGCTGCATCTATCCCTGCAAATAACTCAAATACGATAGGAGTAGCAATTCCTGCGTTAAATGATACAATTCCGGTTTTTGTTGAAATCACAAAATCCGTAATATTAACTATTGTTCCGCCGAGATCCTCTCCTAAATCTTCAGGAAGAACTAAGTCTCCTCCGAAACCGAACAGAAGCTCATCATTTCCGTTGTTTGTTACTGAAAAACTTCCATTTTGAAGGTCGATAATGTCCCACAATGCAGTATTAATTCCGCTCATACTAATATCTACATTATATATTCCACCGGTAGGTGAGAAGGAGAAATCAGTAATATTGACGGCATTTCCCGCAAGCCCTTCAGGGAAGGTATCGGGAAGTACAATCGTACCGCCTAAGCTAATAAGAAAATCCTGTCCAACTGCTGTTGCAAAACCAATAGAAGCATTCTGTATATCAAAACTATCCATGAGTGTCAGTGTCGGGAAATTGATTGCAGCGTCGAACTCTTTAAGTCCTCCGAATGTATCTACTACAAGGCTGGTTATCGTCGTAGACACACCAGCTAATCCGTCAGGAAAACTGTCACCGAGCACTACTGTTCCGGTTAAATCAAGCAACAGCCCGTTCTTTGTTTCGTTGAGACCTGCTATTACCTCAAAGTCTCGAAGCCATGTGTCATCAATAAACTTTTTCGGTCCGGTAATTGATATTCCGGCTGCAACATCGGTCAGAGTGCCGGAAAAATCTGATTTCACATATAGAATAAGTTCTTCATTGCCGAGAGCCGGGAAATCAGCCGGGAATACAAGATTACCCGCTATTGATATTCCGTCATCGACTCCATCAGTGTTGTAATCAATAGTAATTGCCGGATAATTTATGGTCTGTTCAAAAAGAGTAATTGTATCATCACTCCAATCTGCATCAATTGTGACAAGCTCCATTGCACTTAGATTAAACTCAAAGCTATTAACTAAAACAGCCGTGCCTCTAAGTTCTTCAAGAACAAAATCCTCTGAGAAGACGAAATCACCGGATGCATTCATCTTCACTATATCATCGACATAGGAGACTCCGACGCCTCCATTGTATGTCAGACCTGTAAAGAGATCCTGTTCCAGACCGTCAAGCGATGCTATCAGATCACCCATCTGGAAATCAGTTGTTACCTGAAGCCTTTGGACATTTAAAACAGGCGAATCACCCTGAAATACACCATCCATCGGAAAGGTTCCGGCAAGAATGAATCCGTCGGTAGTATTGTATTCGATTTTATTTATCGTAAATTCATAGGTATCAAGATCTACCTTGATATTATTTGCTTCAATGCTTTCGAAATCCGCAAGGAAAGGAGAATACTGTATTTCGAGACCGTTAAAACCTACAGAATCAACACTTAACCTGCCGTCAACAGCCGTCCAGTCTTCAGGAAAATGCAATGTTCCTTCACCGATACCGAATCCATCACTACCCAAACTAAGATTAGTTGCTGTAATAGCCCAACCATCCTCTAACTCAAAGGTCTTGCCTGCATACTGGATATCAAAATCAACAACACCTGTATCATAATGATATACAAGAGTTGCAATCTCAAAGGTTTCTCCGGCAAGTTCTTCAAAATAGAAATCATCAGGAAGTTTTACCCGTCCTTCAAATGATATTTGATCATTATCTATATCAAGGTTATCCAGATACAGCGTGTATCCCCATAACGGAAACGGATCCATTGATATTCCGCCAAGATCAAACCCAGCATCTTCGCTATAGGTTGTTTTCCCGATTCTAATTCTTTTTTTATCCATTGCTTCCGGCAGGGTTATGATGGTTTCTTTAATCTCCAGATCTCCATCTGCCAGTGAAATATATCTGAAATCCACATTTAGTTGATCTTCAATAATATCAAAATCAAACCGGGGTATTACGACATCGGTTTTAAATTTGAGATTACCAGATTCATCTTCATATAAAGTCAGCTCTTCAAAGTTAATTACCCGGCTTTTTAATGCAGGGGGAAGAGTAACACCAGCATCAGCAGCGATACCAAGATCTGTTAAACGAATATTCTCCAGTGAAAAAATCCAGCCAAAGAACGGAAGAGGATCCGGATCTTCTAAGGTTTCTCCACCGACACTAACTGATCCGTCAGGATAAAATACAACATCTTCAAGCAGCACCCCAATAATTCCATTATCTCCGCCTAATTGAAATGTGTTTCTGCCTATATGTAAACCATCCCGTTCAAAGGAGTAATCATTTGCGGTTACAGGCAAACCGCCGATTGAATAACTCTCATCGGGGTATGACTTTTCAGGTGTAGTTATAAATCCGTCTCCTGACAGAAGAATTTCTGCTGCAGTATAATTTACATAGTTGCCTGCACCAAGTCCCGATGGGAAATATACGTAACCTGTCAGATAAAGCTCATCCCCGGAAATTACTGCATTTGTAGGGTTTACATTAAAACCATTAATAGCTGTAAACTCATCGTATTTATCAGCTGATCCTTGAGCCACAAGGGTTCCGTCTCTTGCAATAATCATATTGCGAAACTGTATAGAACCATCACCCATACGTTTTGGCATATCGATAAAGGCTCGGCCTATATTCAGATTAGCCCCATCTATGCTCAGAAGCCTTCCCTCAAAAATCCATCCGGCAAGCCTTATATAGACTGCCTGGTTTTCAAGATCATCTGTTATACCTGTATTTAAACTGCCATCTGTATTCAGTATGAAATTGTTGAAGCTTAACTTTTTGCCTCCGAATTTAGAGGGCATTGATGTTTCAGCTAAGAATTTCAATCCGCTTTCTGCAAGCTCTACATCTCTTAACAGGTATGTCCAGCCGTCGCGTGTATAGGTATAGCGTGCATTAGTGTCAGCATTCAGCTGAAGATTATCAATTGTAGCGCTTAGTGTATCGAGCGTTAATTCAAACGGATATGCACCGTCAGGCATTGTAATTCCAATATCTGAATAAACAACCCGCTTTCCATTAAATGTTGATCCGCTGTTTGGAAAAGTAA
>DMKD01000104.1 GCA_003454605.1 Spirochaeta sp.
GGCCAGGCAGGCACGGTCATGGGCGAAGGTCAGTCCAGCAAGCACACCGCGTGCATCAGGGTTAAACCTCGGGGTGGCCGCGGACGCATAGTGGGGGATGAAAACCAAGCCTCTGGCCCCGGGTGGGACTGATGCGACCATATTAGACAGAAGATCATAGATATCTATACCGCTCTTTTCAGCCTCAGCTTTCTCAAGTCCGGCAATTTCATCACGGAACCAGCGGAATACTCCTGCCGCAGCAGGCTGATAACCTTCTATCATCCAGTCGCCGCTGCAGGGATGAGCTGTTACAAATGTGCGCCCAGTGGGATCACGATACGGTTCAACCAGACAGATTCCGGTTGCACCTGCCGTACCAAGCGAGACAAACATATAACCTGCATGCACCGCTCCTGCTCCTACAGATGCTGCATTCTGATCACCGGCTCCTACTACTAAAGGCGTCCCCGCCGGCAGACCGCAGCGTTCTGAAGCTTCAGCCGAAACTTTCCCTGCAGGTGTCCCTGAGGGTTTTATTTCAGGCATAAAAGATTTATCAATGTCAAAGGTTTTGAACAGCTCGTCATTCCACTCGAAGGTGTAAGGATCCCAGAGTCCATAGTACCTTGCATCACTCATATCGCAAAACCAGGTATCAGAACCCATAGCTTTGAGAATATAATCCTGAAGCTGAACTACTTTTCTGGTACGTTTCCAATTCTCAGGTTCATTTTTCCGCACCCACATCATTTTAGGCAGAATCCATGTGGTGCTGTTTGGGAAGCCTGTTATCTGCAGGTATTTTTCAGCTGAAATTTTTTCATTTATTTCAGCAACCTCATTTAGAGGGCGGTTGTCCATCCATGAAATCATCGGGCGTATTAATTTGTCTTTCTCATCGAGAAAGATAGTGCAGCTCCGTTGAGTGGAGAAACTAATGCCCGCAACCCGTTCGGGGTCAACTGCGGACTCTGATAGAGCATCTTTTATTGCTTTCATGGCAGAGTCAACGAGCAGCTCAACATCCTGATCAACCCAGCCGGGTTTCGGATAAATACAGGGATACTCATAGTATCCACTGCCGAACATTGTTCCGTCTTTTGTAAAAACGCCAGCCTTTGATCCGGTTGTGCCGAGATCAACACCTACTAGTAGATCTTTGGTCATAAGTTAGCTACCCTTTCTCTGTTCTCAACAATGGTCTCAAGCATCGCAACAATATTCTCTAAAGGCACATCATTCATAATCTCCTGAGAAGGAGCAACAACAAGTCCTCCGCCGGCACCCAGGGTTTCCATTACATCCACAGTACAGGCCTTCACCTCTTCAACGGTACCGTGAGGAAGAACATGTTGGGTATCGATTCCGCCCCAGAAAATCAGATCCTTTCCAAACTCTTTCTTTAGGTACTTTTGATCCATACATGGCTGAACCGGATTCAGCATATCCAACCCAAGATCAATAAGCTCAGGAAGAAACTCGGTTATCGCTCCGCAGGAATGCATTGCCATAGGCATATCTGCATCTTTAAAGATTTTGAATATTTGCTTATATCGGGGAGCAATCAACTCATGGAAAATTACCGGTGAAAAGAATGGCCCGACTTGTGTCCCTAAATCGTCTCCAATATGTCCGCAGGGAAATCCGATTTCAACATATTTCTTTGCTACTTCAATTCTGTATTCTGTAATTTTGTCCAACAAGTCTCCCACCATCGCTGGTTCAAGCAGAAAATTTTCAAAAAGCGTTGGAATACTAGTCAAGCCGTAGGCACGCTCATATAAACCAAAGTATCCGGAAGGCACAATATACAGTTCATCATCCAGTTCTTCTTTTGCTTCGACTACTTCGTCAAAGTTTCCTTCAGTCAACGGATCAGGAAGCGTATAATATTTTATTCTTTCTTTAAGAGTATCAGCCCGACATGCCTTATGGATTCGCTCCGGCATCCATTTTTCAACAAAGCTCTTTTCAAGTTTATTCTGAAGAGGATGAAAACAGGCAAAGAAACCATCTTCTCCAATTTTAATACCCATTCCCCAGGAGTCATAAACTACACCATTCTCTACATCGACCTTGCAGAACCCGTCAGCTTCAAACTGCTTCATCATTTCTATATCATTTCTGTAAAATAAAGGTTTCTCCTGTTTTGTTACTGCAAGACCAAGGTGGTTCTCCAGGTAATCATCCAAAGTGACATCATCACTCAGCCCTAAACCTTTATGAATAGCTGGAAATCTCATCGGATCGGAAAATTCTATTCCGCTCGGCAGAAAATCGACCGTTTCCTTGTTCAGAAGCTTAACCATACGTTCTTTTTTGGTCACTGTCTCTCTCCCTTTTTCATATTGATTAACTGGGGCGGTTTTCACCTGAGTAACATAAAATTACATAATTTATATTATCATAAATTTTCTATTTGTCAATTATTATCTTGTTTTTGTAATTATTTATATCGTTTAAACAGATTATAGTTATTTTTAAACGGTTTCAACCTAAAAAAGGGAAAGCAATGCCTTCCCTTCCTGTAAAATAGCTATTTCCTTAGATGCTGATCTTTCTCACCTCTATCCCGATGCCTTCTGCTTCTGCAACACCTTCTGCAGGTGCTGATTCGTCCGTTATCAGAATATCAATATTATCCGACTCAGCAAATGATCCAAGTGATAATATTCCCCATTTAGAAGAATCGATCAAACCTATATTCATATGAGCCTTATCAGCAATTATTTTTTTCTGTTCAACAAATCCTGAATCGAGATCCGAAAGTCCCCCCTCCGCAGTAAATCCCGCAGCCCCGAAAAATGCCTTTGACAGATTCCACTTGGCCATAAAATCAAGCGACGGAATACCGACTGTTGAATATGAATCCCGTTTGAAAAATCCGTTTAATACATAAATATTAAGATTACTTGTCACGGCAAGCCAGTAGGTGACAACAATACTCGGTGTTATTATAGTAACATCTTTTTTATCAACCAGATAATGCCTCATCTCTGATGCAGTAGTTCCACCGTCGATGAAAATAACTTCGCCGTCATTAACCAAATCAGCAGCAGCCTTTCCTATAGCCTGCTTTGCATTAAAATATCGTTCTTCACGAACATCAAATGGAAGAACGATTCCTTCTTCCTGGTCTTTTACGGCAATTGCACCGCCGTGTGTTCTTATGACAAGCCCCTTATCTTCAAGTAACGATAAATCATTTCGGATTGTGACTATCGACATATCAAAAGTAGTACAAAGTTCTTTTACACTGACGCGCCCGTCATGTCTTATTATTTCAAGTATTTTTTCATGTCTGCTTTCGATAGCTACTGCATTACGCTTTCTCATAATGTTATTTTACTATTCAAACCGTCATGCGTCAAGATTATAGACTCATTTAGGTTTCTTTTTACTATAATATAAGGGATTCTACAATACTATAAACTTTCTAATACATATTTTACATTTTCTATTTGACATTATAATGCTTTTAATGTTTAATATATATACAGTATAAGGAGTTTATTAAATGACGCCTAAAGAACGTGTCGTGGCAGCTCTGGCACATAAAGAGCCTGATCGTGTTCCAATAGATGTTTGGGGTTCGGCCAGTAGAATTTGCAACAAGCTTTACTTTGAGATTGTCGACGACCAGGGATGGAAAGAACTAGGTCCCTGCCCGAAGGTCAGCCGCTCGGGTGATTATGTTGACGACAGGGTTGCAGAACTGGTTGGCAGTGATTTTCGACATATCAATATCGGGAAACCGGAAAATTTCAAATCCTGCAAGTTGGATGACGGGACTGTAATTGGAGAATGGGGCTGGGGAACAACAGAGGTTGCAGGTTCATCACATGTCTCTTTCAGTCCGCTGGCAGATGTAGATGAATCGGATATCGAAAAACATAACTGGCCCACAGGTGACGATCCTGGAAGAAGCCGAGGGCTGAAAGAAATAGTTGAAAAGATTCATAATGAAAATAAATACTATCTCAGTGCCACATCAGGTGTATCAGGACTCATGCTTGATCTTGGGCCCTACCTTAGAGGATTTGACCAGTTCCTTATGGACCTTTATATCAATAAATCATTTTCGCATAAACTTATAGGCAAGATAGCTGATGTTATTATTGAAATCTATCTGTCATACTTAAAAGATTTCGGCCCAATGATAGACTGTGTAGAGTTCTCAAGTGACCACGGGATGCAGGACAGGCCTTTGGTAGCACCCGAGCTTTATCGAAAATTCTTCAAAGAGCCTCATGCGCGTATTTTCCGCGAAGTAAGAAAAACAGCTCCAAATGCAAAAATATTCATGCATTCATGCGGATCAGTACGAGCCCTTATACCTGATTTTATAGAGATGGGAGTAGACATTCTTAACTCACTGCAGCCTAAGGCGGCAGGCATGGATTCATTTGAACTTAAGAAAGAATTTGGTAGTGAGATAGTATTTCACGGCGGCCTTGATCTGCAAGGCGGTATAACCGGGACCAAAGAGGAAGCAATCAAAGAAGCCAAAACCCGTATAGATGCTTTTGCCCCGAACGGAGGCTTTATTTTTTCACCGTCGAACCACTTCATGGAAGATGTCAGCCTTGAAAACTTTTATGCAGTTTATGAAACCGCAAGAGAGTACGGAAAATATCCACAAAAAAATAAATAGATTTATTACTGCTGTTTTATTATTCAAAAAAGGGCTGTCTGATTAATTCCCATCAGACAGCTCTCATTAAATGACCTTTGATATTATGCCAAATCCACGCCTACAGCTTCAGGAAGATTAAAGTATTTCACCTTTTCAGCGTCAATTACACACTCTCCACTGGAAAAGTCCATGATATCCTTTCTCAGAGCCATAGCGAAGCATGCCTTTTCAGTCAGAGCATAGGGTGTCCAGTGCCAGACATTCTCACGAATAACTACACCATCTCCGTCCTCGAGAAGAAAAGCTTTCAGGCTGGCAAGATCAGGTTCACTCGTTGCAGGATCATTAAGAGCTACAAACTGAATGGAAGGCTTACCATCCACCGAAAGATAAACTCTAAGTGATTCAGGCAGAATATCCATCATCTCCATCTTGATGGAAACCTTTTTAACTTCAAGAAAGCCTATAAGGCCGTTTCCGGTAAAGTTTGATAGATCAGCCATATTGTCCCAATAGGCCAGCTGATCATTCTCTACATCAACCGAACGCCCCGGTTTTCTTACTGCCCATCCATAATCATTAAAATTACTGTCGTCGAGTCTCTGTGGTTTAATTAACATCACTGTGCACCTCCATGCTTATCTCTTTTGCTTATTTAAGCCGTCTATATATACTGATATGACAATCAGCGCGCCAATAATAATATTCAGAATATGCGGATTAACACCTAACAGGTTACCGCCGTTCTGGATTGTAGCGATAAGAAGAGCTCCCAGAAGAGTTCCGACAATGGTACCCTCTCCGCCTTCAAGACTGCCTCCGCCGACAACTACCGCTGCTATTACCTGCAGCTCGTATCCGTTACCTGCCATCGGCAGCCCTGTAGCGAGTCTTCCTGCAGTTAAAACACCGGCAAATGATGCCAGAGCTGAAACAATGATATAAACAAGATAGGTGTTCTTTCTTATGCTTATACCGCTAAGTCGTGCACATTCAGTATTACATCCGATGGCAAAGACATTACGGCCTAATCGTGTGTATTTTATAACTAAGGATGCAATTATTACTACAAATACCCATATTAACGTTAAAGTCGGTATATAGAGAAATGTTTCAGCGCAAAAATGAATGAAACTTTTCGGCAGAGGCGAGATATAGCTTGCATTGGTAATAAGCATAACAAGTGCCCGGACAATGTACATCATACCGAGAGTTGCAATAAACGGCGTGACCTTTAAATCGTTAATAATAACGCCGTTAACCAGACCTACAACTATTCCAACAGCAATTGCGGCTAATATAGCCAGAGGAATCGGATAACCATCACGCATTATCATTGCACCTACAATACCGCCCAGTGCAAGTACAGAACCTACGGAGAGGTCAATTCCGGAGGAAATTATTACAAATGTCATTCCGACTGCTATTATGCCGACAATAGAAGTCTGCCTCAAAAGGTTTGCAAGGTTGTTAACACTTAAAAACTTATCTGTTGCAATGGTTAAAAATACAAAGAACACAACGAGTATAAGTGCGAGTACACCTACAGTGGGTGTAGTAAAATTCAGTTTCTTAAAAAATACGGAAACTTTGTTTCCTTCCAGTTTTTCACTATTCTTCACAGTCATTTTTAATCCTTAATATATAAATTTTTCATCCCTTAACACCTGATGCCAGATTAAGAAATTTTTCTTCTCCATACTCTTTCTTGGGTATACAGTCCATGCACTCGCCTTCATAGAAGACCATTGCCCTGTTGGTAAGTCCAATAATCTCAGGTAGGTATGAAGAAACAAGAATAACAGAATTTCCGTTTTCAAGTATCTGCTCAATTATTTTATAAATTTCATGTCTTGCTCCGACATCGACCCCGACTGTCGGTTCATCAAAAATGAATATCTTACTGTTTCCGCAGAGCCATTTTGCAAAAACTACCTTCTGCTGATTTCCACCGCTCAGATTCTTGACTCTCTGTTTTGCAGAAGGGGTTTTTATCCTCAATTTTTCAATAAATTCGACGGCATTCTTATTCTCTTTGGTAGTATTTATAATTCCGCCGGTTGTTATATTGTCATAGGAAGCCAGGTTTATATTTGTAGTAACATCAAGCTTTATTGCAAGTCCGTCGCTTTTTCTATCCTCAGGCAGAAAACAAATATTGTTCTTAATACCGTCGATAGGCGTCTTAATATTAACTTTTTCATTATTAATAAAGATTTCACCCGATGAATATTCTTCGCCGCCGAAAAGACTTTTTGCAACGCTCTCCATTCCCGAGCCTACAAGACCGTAAAAACCAAGGGCCTCTCCTTCCCGAAGTTGAAGATTCACATCGAAAAAAGAATTTTCCCTGGTCAGGTTTTTAACCTCCAGAACCGTTTTACCAAGAGATCGTTCGCTCATATGATAGAGCTCATCTACTGAATTTCCTACCATCATAGCGACTATGGATTTTTGATCAGTTTCTGACACTGGCAGTCTGTTGACTGTTTCACCATCTTTCAAGACCGTAACTACATCACATATAGTAAAAATTTCTTCCATGCGATGTGATATATATATAATTCCTACATCTTTTTCTTTTAATTTTCTAATTAATGTAAATATTTGTTCTGTTTCTTCTTTTGTAATAAGGGCAGTCGGTTCATCAAATATGATGACCTTGCTTTCTCTGTGAATAATTTTTGCAATTAAAATCATTGCCTGCTCAGCTGTTGATAATCTGTTAACAGGAGATTTTGGATCAATATTCAAATCTAAATCATTTAAAACTTTTTCTGTCTCACTGTAGATTCTTTTCCAGTCAACAGCACCCCATTTGTTAAGGGGAATCTCTCCAAGGAAGAAATTCTCACCAACGGTTAACTTTTCCGCCAGGTTTATATCCTGATATACAGCTGCAAGTCCATGCTTTTCAGCTTGAATCGGATTCTTTATTTCAACTCTCTCACCTTCAATATAGATATCACCTTCATCGAAATTACCGTGAGCACCCATCAGGATCTTTATTAAGGTAGATTTACCGGCGCCGTTTTCACCTATAAGACCGTGAACCTCACCTTTATTAATAACAAGGTCCACCCCTTTTAATGCTTTAACGCCGGGAAAAGATTTATGGATATTGCTCATCTTTACAATAATTTTTTCATTTTCATCCATGAAGTCACCTTTATAGTTCTATAATTTTTAAAACTCTGCCCAACATAAAGTTAAGCAGAGTTTTATTTCAATTGATAATTTATTGCAAGATTATTTTATCTCTATCAACGTCGGGTCAAGAAATTCAGCAGCTTCCTGTGTTCCTACATCGTCTTTTGTAAAAATCACTGTGGGCATAAGATTGTCTTTCTTAACAGGTTTTCCTTCAAGAACATTAAGAGCTGCTTCCATACAGTTATAGCCGATTCCAAACGGATCCTGGAGAACCAGACCTTTCAGCTGTCCTTCTTCAAGACCGGTGATAGCTTCAGGACTTGAGTCCCAACCGATAAGAACTATGTCGTCAGATACTTTCTGCTCATCAAAAACTCTAATTGCTGCCGGAAGTGTTGGACCTGCATCAAGATAGATACATGCAAGATCGTCACCATATGCAGAAATCTGGTCCTGAGTCAGGGAAACTTCTTTCATCGGATCAACATCACTGTAAACCCAGTCTACAAACTCAAAATCGGGAGCCAGTTTAAGAACCTTGTCCTGAAAACCATTACATCTGTTCTGAAGAGAGATGAGTCCGGCAAGGGCTGAATGTACTGCGACCTTGCCCTTAAGCGGAATATCATTTTCTTTGCAGTAATTTACAAAGAATTCCCCGGCCATTTCGCCTCCGCCGTAGTCATAGGAAAGAAATTCAGCTTCATATGCATCCGTCCACTGTTTTACAGAGTCGCCGCACATTATTGTAGGGATTCCTGCCATATCAGCTTTATCTACTATAGTAGACATTGTTTCAGGATTTATAAGAGCCATAACAATTGCATCGGGTTCAGAAACTATAACATTTTCAAGTATAGCTAAACCTTCCTCTACTGCAGCATCATCTTTTGCCGCATAGAGAGTTGCATTGATCTTGTCTGGATGTTCTTTGGCATAATTCATACCACCGATTCTAACATGTTCCCAGAAAGGCTGAGCCTGAGATTTCAAAACGTACGCAATCTCGTAAGGCTTCTCTTCACCGGCATCAGCGTCCTGCTGGCCGCCGGCAAATACTGGAAATGCGGCAATCACTGCCAGCATAACTAAAAAAACCAGGATTTTCTTCTTCATTCTATATCTCTCCTATTATTTTTTACCGGCTCAAGCCGGATTTAGTACAAAATAAAAATTTTATACAGAACGCCATTGATTACAACTACAATATCGTATCTATATTTCTTTTTTGTTCTATATCTAAAATTTATGCTATAATTATGAATCCGAACTGTCTTTTTGTCAAGTTTTATTTTCTTTTAGATAGTATATAATATCATTTAATTTTCTTTTTTGTTATTGTGAGTTTTTAATAATATATAAGAAAACCGCCCTGTATTACCAGGACGGCCCAAGAAAGGAGATTCTTGTTTATTATTTACAAAGTTCAAGAATATCGAGCATCATTTCCTTGGTGTACGAAGTTGTACCCCAGTGTTCAGCAGTAAGGAGCATATCATCAGCCATTTCACTCATCTTGTCAGTGGGGATATTGGCTTCTTTAAAATTGGTCGGGGCGCCAATCTTTTTGAACCAGGCGGTTATACTGTCTATCGCAGACTGTGCAAGCTCTAATGAATCTTCACCATGCGCTCCGAACACCTCACGTGCGAAATCAGAGAAACGTGCGATTCTCTCATCCCTGTGAAATTTCATGATTGCAGGAATAGTTACCGACATCGCTGCACCATGAACTGTATCGTAGAAGCCTGAAAATGTATGACCGACAATGTGGATTATCGCGTCATGAGGGCCAAGACCGCAGACATAGAAACCGTTCCAGGCAAATGTAGCGGTCCACATCAACATTGCACGGGCTTCCGGATTCTTCGGATCTTTCAAAAGTCTATCCATACAGTCGATAACTGTTCTAATCATACCTGTTGCATATCGGTTCTGCATCGGTGCCCACTCAAGCTTATGATTGAGATAACCTTCAAGCAGATGTGAAACGATATCAGCGGCTGCAACTGCAGTCGGTCCGATAGGGATAGAATAAGTTAGTTCAGGGTCACAAATCGCGACCTTTGGAAACATCATAGGAGAACCAAAGCCTTCCTTACGGCTGAACTCATCGTTTGAGATTACTGAAGTCGGATTCATCTCCGAACTGGTTGCAGGAATAGTTGTAACCGCGATGATCGGAAGCGCCTCAGCAGCTTCAGCCTCGCCGGTAGCAAGTGCCCAGATATCCGCATCTGAAAATGCACCGAATGCTATTGCCTTTGCTGTATCGATTACCGAGCCGCCGCCGAGAGCGATCACAACATCGGGTTTTTCTTTTTTCGCAAGAACGATGCCTTCTCTGATATGCTCAACAGTCGGGTTGGGTTTTGCACCGAAGAAGGGGACAACTTCGAGCCCCGCATCCTGAAGCGGTTTCATAGCCTTATCAAGAAGACCTACTGATTTTACGAATGACTCATCGTATGAGACAAACATAACCTTCTTTCCGAATGTTGATGCAACCTCACCAAGCTGCCCTATTGTGCCTTCCCCGAAAATTACCTTTGTGGGGATATGGTATTCAAATGGATGCATATTTCCTCCTATGCAGCAGGATCACTTTCCTGCGTAATTAATTCCATATATTATTTGATTCTATTGTATAGTTTAAAATATGATTTGTCAAACATTCATAACGGCATTTTAATTTGATATATAAGATCACCACCCTGTATTCAATTATTATCCAGTAAATATGACTATTAGTATGGACCTACATTAACTATTTGTCAAGTTTAATTTTCTTTTCGATAATTTAAAATGTTCTAATAGAAATAAAAACCGCTGGATATAATACCAGCGGTCTAATTTACTTAATATAATGAGAAGCTCTACCAGGCCGGATTATCCCAGCTTCTGCCGGCAAATTTCGGTTTTCGTTTCTCACCCTCTTTTAAATCAAGCCCCAGAGTTCCGCCGGGATTCATTATGTTCTTAGGATCGAAATAATTTTTAAGTGCCCGAAACAGCTCCATCTGCGGTTTCCCGATTGAATCTTCAACCCATAGTGCAGTCATCTTTCCCACACCATGATGGTGACTCATTGACGCTCCGGCAGCCTGAATATTATCAAATATACCGAACTGATAATCGAGGTACTCCTTCTTATCCTCAAACTTGCCTATGAAAATGAAATAGAGATTCGCGCCCTGTGGATATGCGTGAGAGATATGCGTCATACAGACTGTCCCCGGACGTGACTTTGTAAACCTGCGCACATATTCGTGCACCCTTCCCATATTGTTCCAGGTAACACCGCACTCCATAGTATCAATGATTATTCCGTAATCCTGCAGTGACTCACGCAGATAGGGGTCGGTAAAACGTCCATGCTCCCAGGCTGACGTCACATAGCCGGTAAGTGAAAATCCTCCATGTTTACGGCAGATCTTTTTAACCCTTCGTGCAAGATTCTTTGAAAAGCCGCGTTCACCCTCGGACCAACCGAGAAAGAGACAGCGCTCCATTGATTTGTAGCCCATGGCATTCATTGCTGTTCCGAGCACAGTACCCTCCACTCCGTAAAGCTTCAGCATGAAATCTGTTTCTTCAGGATCAGAAAGCCTGAACACCGATGGTTTGCCGGCTTCATACTGCATAATCTCCCGAGCCGCCGCCCGCGCTTCTTCCCAGTTTTTAAAGATGAAACTGAACTTCTTCCGGTTTTCCTTCGTTAGCCTGAATACCTTTAGCGTCACATGGGTCAGCACCCCGAATGCGCCCTCGGAACCCATCATGATCTCATCTATCTCAGGGCCGACGGCGTGGGCAGGAAGGCCGTAGCTGCTTATAATACCGCGCGGGGTCACATATTCCTGCCCCATGACCATGTCGCGGATATTTCCGTAGTAGGTTGAGTTCTGCCCCGCACCGCGGGTAACAACCCAGCCGCCGACCGATGAATATTCGAAGGACTGCGGAAAATGTCCGCAGGTGTATGCCCGTTTTGCAGCGAACAGTTCGGGGGCGGTATTAAGCACCTCTTCCAGGCGCGGCCCGGACATTCCTGCCTGAACTGTAATAGTCTGATCGGTTTCGTTGAACTCGATCACCTTGTTGAAATGCGGCCGCATGTCGAGGCTTATGCCGCCCTTATACGCCTCTACCCCCCGGGTAACAGACGAGCCGCCGCCGTAGACATAAACGGGGATTTGATGCTCATTGCAGTAAGGCACAATCGTTTCGATCTCCTCTTTATCGGATGGATAAACGACGAGATCGGGAATATTTTCTATTATATTCTCTCGCAGGCGGTAGAGATCATACATAGTTTTTCCATAGGCGACGGAAAGCCTGTCGTAGACCTTTGTGCTTATACGCTCTTCACCGAATACCGAACAGAAAAAATCGACATGCTCAGGCGCCAATGTGCAGGGAATGTTTTCAGGCACCTCGTCAAGTCCCTGCTCGATCTTCTCCTTGAAATCTTCATCAGTGAGATTGAAGACATCCTTCATAACACCGAACAGCCTTTCATTAGGCTCTTTGAATTCCTTCGGATTACCCCATTTCAGGATTGATCGAAAGGTCTTTTCCGGAGGCGGAACAAGCTCCCATTCCGGCTTGAAACCCTTATATTTTTTTCTCTCAGCCATATCTGTCTCCTCATTTATTTATGCCCGACACGATGTCGGGCTCGGGTGGTGAAGTTTGAAATTAAACAGCTCCGGCTGTGGTTTTCAAACTTCAAAACTTTAAAAATACAGGGATGTATTTTTAAAGTTCCGGGTACCCCGTAATCGTCTGAATGTCCTGGTATAACCCGTTTAATCTGGGATATATCTTTTTATAGACCCCGAAGAGCCTGCTGTATAAGTTCGTGTTTTCACTTCGAGGTTTGAACTCAGTTTTATAACGAACCATTGCAGCAACAGCATCATCAATAGAAGGATGCAGACCCAGCCCGGTCGATGTAAGAATTGCAGCTCCGAGACTCGATGTCTCGTAGGTCTCCCCCCGCAGATGCGGTCTGCCTAAGATATCGGCACTTATCTGGCAGATCAAATCACTCTGGCTCGCCCCGCCCGATACCGCTATCCGCTCAGACTGGAAGCGGCCTCTCTTCTCCAGGGTCTCAAGACCGTCACGAAGCGCATATCCAATTCCTTCTATAGTAGCGCGGTACATTGAACTGCGAGTATGCATATCACCGAAACCTAGGAATGCACCCTTAGCCATAGGGTCTTTGAGTCCAGGTCCCCAGTAGGGCTGCATCATAAGGCCAGTGCATCCCGGAGGCTCTGCGGCGAGCAGTTCATTAAACAGTTCTTCGGGCAGCACCCCCTTTCTCCTCGCCTCTTCCTGTTCTTTATGACCAAGTTCATCACGAAACCAGCTTACCATCCAGAAACCTCGGTAG
>DMKD01000162.1 GCA_003454605.1 Spirochaeta sp.
TTCAGTTCATTTATCAAATCAGAAATCATTTCGGGCGGGTGCTCAAGATCATCATCCATAGTTACTATCAAATCACCCCTGCTTTCTCTTAATCCGCAGAGAACGGCGATCTGCTGACCTGCATTATGTGCGAAGCTTAGCCAGCCTATCTTAGAATTATGTCGGGCAAGCTGCTTAATCAAGTCGAGACTGCCGTCGGTGCTGCCGTCGTCGACAAATATAAGTTCCCAGTCATCAATGATTTCAGTCAGGCAGCTGCATATTCTTTCCACAAGTTCTGTGAGTCTGCATTTCCCGTTGTAAACAGGGACTATAATACTAAGCACCGGCTGCCTCCGCAACGAAGGGCAGCAGAAAACCGGCGGTTATGAGGACGACTCCGATGATTCGGTAGATGTTGAGTTTTTCATCTAGAATAAATCTGCCGGCAAAAAATACGATAATATAGTTCAGACTGTTGAATGCAAATGCCTCAGAGAGAGGAACCGCACCGAGTGCCCGTATGTACAGCAGAGGCGCTGCAGCAATACAGGCTCCTGCGGCTATTATCCCCGGATTAAGAAGGGAGAGCAGGAATGCGGCAATCCCTCTATCAGCAGTGACGAGATGGGAATTCTTTTTCAGAAGGACCTGCCCCGCCGTCACCATTACCGGCATAAAAATAAGCAGTAGATACTCAATTTCCATTCTTCACAGCTCCTACTGCCGAAACACCTATACCGGCAAAGATCAACGCGGCACCGGCAAACCTGCTCCATTCTGGACTTTCACCGAAGAGCAGCATCGATAGAGGCAGAATAAGCAGATAGACTGCTCCGGTAAACGGATAGGCAACAGTCAGCGGCAGTCTCTTGAGCACGAGTACCCACAGCAGCCCCCGAAGAGTCAGACATGTGTAGCTGATAAGAGTATAGATGTTTATTCCGCCGATCTTTCCGGCAAATCCCGCGGCAGTCTGACCTCCTAATTGCAACAGGAGAAAGAGGATCAGAAGCAGAACTGGATTATCAAATTGAGTCTTCTTCATTGACATGGATTATATAGCAACACGGGTGCAAGTTGCAATTTCCTCTCGAAATCTATTGACTTTTTTTTTGTGTTTAAGTATAAATACATCCAATGCCGCTGTAGCTCAGTCGGTAGAGCAGAGGACTGAAAATCCTCGTGTCAACAGTTCGATTCTGTTCGGCGGCACAGTGGACCATCTCTTTTGAGATGGTCTTTTTTTTTGACGCCTCCGGTTTCTGTATGGCTGAACCATATAAATCTGTTAAAGAGGATCCTATTTCAACAGTAGCCGAGGACTTCGAACCCAGTTGGATCTTATGCCGTCTACCACACGATAGCCGGAAGCGCCAAAAATCTAAATTATCCAGAAGTCTTTAGATGAGCTTCAATTGTATCAGCAGATAAATCTGCACCACAATCCCATTCAATAAAATAACCGCCGTTCATAATTTTCTTAAAGGAATCAATGTTTTTCAATTCCTGAAAAGCTTCATATTTTAAATAGGGAGTAACATCAAATATCCCCTTATGCCCATCTTCCAATATTACTTGAAGCGTAAAATCTTCATTAGCTTTTATTTCTGATATTCTCATTGATCCAACCCCTTTATTTTAAAGGGCGTTTTACCATTCACCGCAAGGGACCAGTCAGCTATTAAATCATCTTTGTGTATTTCGATCCATGCAATCACTATTTTTTGTTTTTGAGGTGGTATTTTTCCGGCCAGCAATTCTCCATCAGGAATAGAATACACTGCTGTTGCACCTTGATACTCAGCATGAATATGAGGAGTTTTATGTTTATCAATATCTCTAAAAAACATTTTTATCAGTATTCCATAAAACATTGAAATTGTAGGCATTTAATCCCCCTGTATTACTAAATTAACATAATTATTGCTGAAGGTTCAATTGTTGCTGCATTCGGTATTATTAGAATTTTATAGATTTGTGATTTAATCAACTTACCATCAATACCTGAGTTTTTGTTACGCATAACTATGCTTTGGCAGCGGAGGGATTAAATGAATATTTTCATCACCAAATTGTCTATACCTTGTTGATGTTAATTCCCATAGTAATGATCACTGAAGAAGTATAAAGATTACTCCGGTGAAAACACTATGTAGACCTCGGTGTCAAACTGTAGTGAATACAAATTTTTTCAGTTTAGGAGGAATGATAAAAAGTCTTCATGAACTTGTGAGTTGATATGCTGTCTAAAATATTAATTTGAGACAGTAAGGTTACTGTTCGTCATATTTACTGGTCCGCGATGCTGACAACTGAAAGAGATGGGAATTTCTTGCTATGTTGCCACGACCTCAATGCTTCCTCGCAAACCCGGAGATCGGATTAAACAGTCAGCAACCGATACAGCTTCTTCTCGATGTTAATTGATGTTTCTGATTCAAGGTTTCGTTCCTGATGAGCTTCAGGATTTGATATATGCTCAATAACCTCTGCCGGACGCTGCCCCGAAAGGACAAAGATCTCATCACCAAGCAGGATTGCCTCATTGATATCGTGGGTTACAAATATCGATGTCCTGCGGTCTTCAACCCAGAGCTTCGTAAACAGGCTTGTGAGGTTAATCTTCAGACCCAGATCAAGGGCCTGGAAGGGCTCATCCATCAGGATCGTATCGGCCGGAAACGCGAATGCCCTCGCAATCGCCGCCCTCTGCCGCATGCCTCCTGAAAGTTGTGCGGGAAAATATTCGGTAAATTTTTCAAGCCCAACGAGCTTAAGATAGTGCCCGGCAGTCTCCCGGGCTTTCTCAGCCCCGTAATGTTTTTTCAGCACTAACTCTATATTGCGGCTTATGTTTCGCCATGGCAGCAGCCGGGGCTCCTGAAATAGAACGGAAAAATTATTCTGTTCATCATTATTCATTGAGCTTATACTACCATCCTCAGAATTCAGCAGCCCGCTCACGAGATTTAAGAGTGTTGTTTTTCCGCAGCCTGACGGCCCTAGTATCACACTGACCTTGGATGCCGGCAGCTCCATACTGAAATTATCGAATATAAGTTCACGTTCGGCACAGCCCTGGGAAGCGGCTGCCCGGTTGTTTTCATAGGCGAAACTGACATTTTCGATGCTGATACCCTTTTCAGACAAGGGGAGCCTCCCATTTGAGGTGTTTTATCAGCAGATCAAGGGCTGATTCTGACAACCAGCTCAGGATAATGGCTGTCACTGTCCATGCCATTACCTCTGCAGTTTCGAGATTCATCTGGGAGAACTGCAGACCGGTACCCATTGCGTGGACAGGCTGACTGAGAACCTCAGCAGCAATAACAACCTTCCAGGCAATCCCGAGGCTTGAGCGAAGACCAGCCAGCACAAACGGAATAACCGACGGGATAGTTATCTCCCGGAGGACCTCAGATCTGTTCAGTCTGTAAACCGTTCCAAGCTCAAGCAGTTTTCGGTCAACACTTTTCACACCCTGTTTCACATTAGCTGTAAGGATGGGAAATATCATCAGGATTCCCACAAAGACAGGTACCAGATCCGTTTTAAACCATATCATCGCCAAAAGGATGATCGACATCACCGGCGCTGTACGGGTTATCGCTATCACCGGGGATAAAAATGCATCTGCCCGGCGGCTTGTCCCGCATGCGATGCCTGCGGTAAAACCCAGCACAAATGAAATAATAAGACCGTACAATGTCCGCAGGGCTGTTGCTCCGACAGCCTGCCGGAATGTTTCAGCGGTCATGATGCTGAAGAGCCGGAGGAGAACCTCCTCCGGCGCAGGGAGAATTATATCGGTTCCTATCCTGATTGATGCAATCTTCCAGATAATTATGAAGAGAGCTGCAGATAGTAACCCTATTATGCGTTTCTCAATTTTTGAAGTAAAAGCCTTCATCAGGCAGCTGTCCTCCGACTGATACCGGATCAAGCTCAAGCAGCATCTGCAGAAAATCTTCCACATCAGCTCTCGCATCCATTGCCGGAATATAGCTTATACCACAGAGCGGTATGGCGGGTTTTGCTATTGCAGCCCCCATAATTCCCAAACCGTCTACAACGGCGGCAGCCTCATCAGGATTACTTATAACCCATGCTATTGAATCACCTAATGCGGTACTCAATGCTGCTGCAGCTTCGGGTCTTTCATTTATCAGACCTTCGCTGATTACAAAAGCTGTAAACGGGTACGGTTTATTTGTACCGCGATTATCCATCAGAGCCTGCTGCGGATCAAGGACTATTTCAGCTTCGGTTTTCTTCTCCGCCATCATCGCAAAGGGCTGCGGAATAAAAGCGGTATCAGCCTTTCCAGCAGCGATTAGCTGGATGATTTGCGGCGGAGCTGCTGTAAAGTTCAGCTGAACATCAACATAAGGATCCAGACCGTTTTCTATCAGCAGATATCTCAGCAGATAGTCCGGAGTTGCTCCCTTACCCGTCAGATAGATGGTCTTGCCTTTGAGTTCAGCCCAGTCGGTTACAGCCCTGTCTGCAGACAGCATATATAGTGATCCTATACCGCTGACGGCGACGAGTTTGTAGCCAAGGCCCTTGGTGTAGAGTTTAGCAGCCGTGTTAACCGGCAGAAATGCAGCGTCAACCTCACCGCTGGTCA
>DMKD01000044.1 GCA_003454605.1 Spirochaeta sp.
CCAATACTATTAACAATTTTTCTCCCCAAATTAATTGTAACTTTATTGTTCATATGACTAAGCCCCCCCTACTTATACAGAATGATCCCTGGCTGGAGCCCTATACAGAAGCCATAGTAAGGCGCATGAGCAAGACAGCGGACAGGGAGAAAACTCTGGCTGGAGATGGTTCTCTCCAGTCTTTTGCCAGTGGTCACCTCTGGTTTGGTCTGCACAGGCAAGAACATGGATGGGTGATGCGCGAATGGGCTCCCCATGCCAGGGAGATTTTCCTTATCGGCACATTTAACAACTGGCAAGCTGGGGAGAAATTCCGGTTTAAAAGACTCGACCACGGCAACTGGGAGATGAAGCTGGATGATGAAGCCATTGCACATGGGGACCTGTATAAAATACTGGTACGCTGGGAGGGTGGTGAAGGAAATAGAATCCCAGCATGGTGTACACGGGTGGTGCAGGATTCGGAAACTAAAGTTTTTGATGCACAGGTGTGGGATCCGGATCATTCCTATCAATGGCTTAATCCTTTGCCGGATCTTAAAGACCTCCAACCTATCATCTATGAAGCCCATATTGGCATGGCTACAGAAGCCTATAAGGTTGGAAGCTATACTGAATTCCGCGAAAAAGTCTTACCTCATGTGGTCCGTGGAGGGTACAATACATTGCAGCTAATGGCCGTACAGGAACACCCCTATTACGGCTCATTTGGTTACCATGTCTCTAATTTCTTTGCATCCAGTTCGCGCTTTGGTACTCCCGAAGAATTGAAGGAGCTTATTGATGAAGCCCATGAGCAAAATATTGCAGTAATTATGGATATTGTACATTCTCATGCTGTAAAGAATGAGAATGAGGGACTGGGACTGCTTGATGGTGACCCGGCACAATTTTTCCATGGCGACCACCGGAGGGAACATGTGGCATGGGATTCTCTCTGCTTCGATTACGGCAAAAATGAGGTAAGTCATTTTCTTCTTTCCAATGTGAACTACTGGCTCACAGAGTTCAAATTTGATGGATTCAGATTCGACGGGGTCACCAGTATGCTATACTATGACCATGGTCTGGAAAGGGATTTTACTTCCTATGATTTCTATTTTGATGGAGGACAGGATGAAGATGCCATTACTTACCTGAGTCTTGCCAATAAGATGATCCAGGAGATCAGACCTGGAGCCCTGTCCATTGCTGAGGATATGAGTGGTTATCCAGGGCTGGCTGTTCCTGCAGATCAGGGTGGCCTTGGTTTTAACTACCGGCTGGCCATGGGGACTCCCGATTACTGGATTAAGACTATCAAAGAAAAAGCTGATGAAGCATGGAATGTTTCTGAAATTTTTCATGAACTTACTTCCAAACGGGCCGACGAGAAGACTATTGCTTATGCCGAATCCCATGATCAGGCCCTGGTGGGCGATAAGACTATTATCTTTCGCCTCATTGATAAAGATATGTACTGGCACATGAACCGGGACTCTCAGAGTCTGGTAGTGGATCGCGGGATTGCTCTCCATAAAATGATCCGGCTGATCACAGCTGCTACTGCAGGCAACGGCTATCTCAACTTCATGGGTAACGAATTCGGTCATCCTGAATGGATCGATTTCCCGCGGGAGGGCAACGGCTGGAGTTATCACTACGCCAGGCGACAGTGGTCGCTTGCTGATAATCCCGAATTACGATATTCAAGGCTGCTTGCATTCTCGACAGCCATGCTGACTGAATGCTTCGCGTCTCTTGACTCAAAGATGGCTGAGCTGCTGCACGTGCATGATGCCGACGGTGTTATTGCCTATCAGAGAGGCGGCTTGTTTTATGCAATTAATATTAACCCTGTAAACTCATTTATGGACTATGGTATCCGAACTGCCGAGGGACAGTGGGAACTTGTTTTAAATACCGATTCGAAAAAGTTTGACGGCCAGGGCAGAATCCCCGATGAACTGATATTGGACACATGCAGGAGTATTGACGGTATTGACCGTTTGAGTTTATATTTGCCTGCACAAACAGGACTTGTATTCAGGCGGAAATAAATATGGAAAATCTCGATGGAGTTTTCAGGTGTCCCTTCCTCCTTGATGGAAAGAGCAAAACGGAATGGCTGGAAACAAACGGGACTGGGGCTTTTGCCTCGTCAACTATAATAGAGCGAAACGACCGAAAGTATCACGGACTTCTCGTTACTCCGATTGACGGATACGAAGGACGATATCATATACTATCTGCTGTCGATGCTGTTTTTGATGCTGATAGTGAAATACACACTGGAACAACACGTTATCCCGACGCACATTATCCTGATGGATGGAAAAACCTTGATAATGTGAGACTTATCCCTTTTAAACGATGGGAATACGGTCGGAAAGGCATCAGGATAACAAAAGAGATCTTCATGCGCGAGGGTGAAGCAGCAGTATATATCGTATATTATCTGGTTGATGGACCGGAGAGCATTAATGCTGATCTCAAATTTTTATTCACCTATCGGAATGTACATGATCTCACATGTGAAAATGATGGGATAAACACCGGTATCGATAATAAGCCGGATTGTATTAGAATCAGGCCCTATGATGGATTACCGCAGGCAGAAATAAATTTCTCAGGCAGCTGGACGCAATCAGGCGCTATGTACTGGGATAAGAATATCTGCTATGAATCTGAAAAAGAACGCGGACATGAGTGGGTTGAAGATAGATTCGTTCCGGGAAATACGACTATAAGCCTGGAAAAAGGGAAACCCTTTGTCGTTCGCGTCAGTATTGATGAGACTGAATCTATCGGCTCCGATAAGCTTATAAAAAACTATAATGATGAAAAAAAAGAACGCGAAGATGGCTTTGCTGTTCCTTCAAACGGTATTGAACTGCTGAAACAGCAATCGCATCATTTCATCCTTAAAAATCCATCCGGGAAGAAATCAATTAACGCCGGATATCCATGGTTTGGAGAGTGGGGCCGCGATACAATGCTTGCTCTGCCGGGGCTCACCTTCTACAGCGGCAGGACTGAATTGGGAATAGCCATACTAAGTGATTACATCTCAATGATAAAAGATGGTCTTCTTCCGAATACCCTCGGCGACACTCAGGGCTATACATCCTATAACTCGATAGATGCAGGCCTGCTTTTCTGCTGGGCAATCAATAAACTTATCGATTTCGGTTACGGCGGCCGGCCGGAAGAGATCTCCGTTCTTGTTAAAACATTTTTACCAGCCGTTGAGCAAATTGTTACGGCAATGTTTGAAGGGTCTGTGCCGAATGCCGGTTTGAATAATAAGGGGCTTATGTATTCAGGAACGGTAGCTACCCAGTTGACCTGGATGGATGCAACAGCCTGGGGAAAACCCGTTACGCCCAGGCAGGGATATGCTGTTGAATTAAACGCCCTCTGGTATGACGCGCTGTATTTGTATAATTATTTGAGTGAGAAAGCCGGTGCTGAACTACCTGCCAAAGCCAGGCAGCTTCTTCAGGATCTGCCGTCAGAATTTCAGAGTCTGTTCATGCTTGATGAAGGATATCTGAGTGATACGGTAAATGACTACGGTCCCGATAAAAAATTAAGGCCTAATATGCTGTTTGCATCATCAGCCCGTCCCGGACTCTTATCCCTGGAACAAAGGCGAAGCGTTTCACAGGCAGCTGAGAAGCATCTTCTTACTGAATTCGGTTTGAGGACATTATCTCCTTCTGATCACGAATTCAAGAATGTGTATTCAGGCGGACCGGATGAACGGGACAGTAAGTATCATCAGGGGACAGTTTGGCCCTGGCTTCTTGGAATAATGATAGAATCATCATTAATGACGGATGAAGATATTGCAAAAAAATCAATATTCTGGTCAGATTATATAGAAAAATTACTCTCGTCTCATCTAACACGCGATGGATGGGGATCAGTCTCTGAAATCTTCGACGGATTAATTCCGCGTGGAGGCAAGGGAACTTTTGCACAGGCGTGGAGCTGCGGAGAAATTATTAGATCCGCGGAAATAATTAACATGGTAAAGAGAAATGGAAATAATAAAGAAGGGAAACACTAAAGAAGAGCTGAAGCAGAGTTTTTTAGAACATCTGAAATACAGCCTTGCTGTAAATCTTGAGAACAGTCACGGCACCGATAAATATCTCGCCCTTGCGCGTGCGGTCAGAGACCGGATCATTGAGAGATGGTTTGAAACCAAAAAAACCCATGAAGGCGCAAAAGCGAAAAGTATCAATTATTTTTCTTTTGAGTTCCTGATGGGCAGGGCAATGTCAAATAACATGATTAATCTCGGCATAAAAGATGAGATTGACAGCATGCTTGAGGAAGAAGGTATTAAGTGGGAAGAGATAAAGTCGGCCATGGTCGATTCAGGTCTCGGCAACGGCGGTCTTGGAAGGCTTGCGGCTTGTTTCCTGGATTCACTGGCAACGATGGAGATCCCTGCCTACGGATATGGTCTCAGATATAAATACGGCTTTTTTAAACAGGCAATCTTAAACGGTTATCAGATAGAAGAAGCAGACGACTGGCTTAAGTTTAAAAACCCGTGGGAGATCAGGCGAAATGACATCCGGGTTACCGTTCAGTTCGGGGGACGGGTCGCCCGCAACAAGAAAGGGCAGAGTTTCTGGGTAGATACAGATGATATTATTGGCATCCCGTATGATACCCCGATAGTCGGCTACGGCGGGAACACTGTAAACACCCTCAGATTGTGGGATTCAAAAAGCTCGGAGCAGTTTGATTATCAGGCATTCAACGAGGGTGATTATTTTAATTCGGTTGATGAAGAGGTTCTTGCTGAAACGCTGACGAAGGTTCTCTATCCGAACGACGCCATTTATTCCGGACGTGAGCTGAGGTTTCGGCAGCAGTTTTTTTTCGTGAGTGCGTCGCTTCAGGACCTTTTCAGGAGGTTCAGGAAATATGAGCTTCCGATCAAAGAATTCCCCAAAAGGATGGCTGTACAGCTTAATGACACCCATCCGGCAATTGCGGTAGCCGAACTTATGCGGCTGCTGGTGGATATTGAAGAGCTGGACTGGGATGATGCCTGGGATATTACCAATGAAACTCTTGGATATACAAACCATACTCTGATGCCTGAGGCTCTTGAGACCTGGCCGGTTTCGATGTTTGAGAAATTTCTGCCGCGTCATCTTGAGATCATCTATCAGATAAATCATTTTTTCCTTCAGAAAGTTACCGGCTTATATCCCGGTGATATGAACAAGCTTGCTAATCTTTCATTGATCAGTGAAGAGGGGGGCAAGAGGATAAAGATGGCGCCGCTTGCAATCCTCGGTTCTCATTCGGTCAACGGTGTTGCCGAGCTTCACTCACGGCTTGTTAAAGAAAAACTCGTTCCGGATTTTTATGATATGTTTCCGGAGCGTTTCAATAATAAGACCAACGGCATTACCCAGCGGCGCTGGCTTCTTAAATCGAATCCAGGACTCTCCGAACTGATCACTGCATCCATCGGCGACGGCTGGATAACAAAGCTCGATGAACTCAAAAACCTTGAGAAATACGCCGATGATAGAGCCTTCCTTGACAGTTTGTATGGTGTGAAGAGAAATAATAAGGTTATTTTCTCGGATTACTGCAGAAAGGAATGGGGATATAAGATAGACCCCGATACAATTTTTGATGTTCAGGTTAAACGGATACATGAGTATAAAAGACAGCTGTTGAATATCCTGCATGTGATATCCCTTTATAACCAAGTACGCAACGGGGAAAGCATTCAGCCGAGGACCTTTATTTTCAGCGGCAAGGCGGCTCCGGGGTATGATGCGGCCAAGCTGATCATTAAACTTATAAATAACGTCAGCAAGGTTGTTAACGGCGATAAATCTATAAACGGACAGATTAAGGTATTCTTTCTGCCGAACTACAGCGTATCTCTTGCTGAAAGAATTTTTCCGGCAGCAGAGTTGTCTGAGCAGATATCAACTGCAGGTACAGAGGCCTCCGGAACAGGAAATATGAAATTCATGCTTAACGGAGCATTGACAATAGGAACCCTCGATGGTGCAAATATCGAGATTCTAGAGGAAGCCGGAGAGGATAATATGTTTATTTTCGGACTGAAAACCGAAGAGGTTGAAGACCGCAGAATGAACTATAATCCGAAAGATTATCTGGCTGATGAGGAAATAGCCGGTGTATTCAGACTTCTTAAAAGCGGATATTTCAATATCAGTGAGCCTGATATCTTCGAATCGCTAATTTATAATCTCTTAGAGCATGATCATTATATGCACCTTGCGGACCTTGGGTCTTACATTGATATTCAGAAACAGGCCGGTTTAAAGTATGCCGATAAAAACGACTGGATGCGTTCTTCTCTTATGAATATTGCGAATTCAGGCAAGTTTTCATCTGACCGTACAATAGCTGAGTACGCTGAAGATATCTGGAATATAAAGGCATGTCATGTCAAAAAATAATGGACTGCTCGTTTCTGCCTACAGTTTAAAACTTCTTGTAAACGGCGGGGAGATAGAGCAATCCAGTCTGATAAGAATCACAGAGAATGATACTTTCCGTCTTGAACTGGAATTGAACAGTGAGGAGGTAATAAATAAGGTATATCTGCATACCGATATGACCTCAGATCACCTTCAATTACTGCCCCTGAAGAAAAACGGGGGAAGTTACTATACTGAGATGAAACCAGTCCGTTGCGGTCGGACATCTTTCAGGTTCGCCGCCGAGACTGATGAGGCGGTTTTATGGGAACCGGATGATTATCATCAGATATTAACGGATCCGGCTTTTATGGATTCAGTACGCATGTATACATTGATACCTAATATCACCGGTCCTGTAAGCGCCTGGACTGAAAAACTCGCTGACATTCATCGTATGGGTTTCAATGCTGTTCACATTCTGCCGTTCACAAGCATGGGTGCTTCAGAAAGCCCGTATTCCGCAGCAGATCTCTTCAGTATCGATGATGTATACGGCGGTTCGATCGATGAGTTTAAAAAATTCACCGAAACAGCTGCACAACTCGGCATTATTATCTGTCTGGATATAGTCCTGAATCATGTCGGCAGCGACAATATTATCTGCCGGGAGCATGGAAACTGGATAGTGCCGGATAGAAGCAGATCCGACGGCATGAAACGTGCCGGCTGCTATCATCATGACAGCTGGATAAGCTGGGAGGACCTTGTTCTCGTTAACTATGATCATCCCGACCTGTCAAGCCGCTATGAAATATATGACTACATGCTGGCCTATGTCCTTTTTTGGATTGAAGCTTCCGGCGGCGAGAATGTGATGCTGAGGCTGGACAATCTTCATTCATCGAATACTCATTTTATTAAATGGATCATCCCTGAAATAAGAAAAAAGCATCCCGGAATAATAATTCTTTCAGAGTTCTTCGGTGCAGATAGTCAAATCGATGAAGCTGTATCCGATTACGGTCTAAACCTGATCACGGCAAATAGCTGGGAATTCCCCTTTGCGCCCGATCTACAGAGATATATTTCATCGATACATAATCGCGGCGGTTCGGTAAAATATTTCCTCTCGCCTGTATCCCATGATACTGAATCAGCAGCAGAGCTCTTCGGAACGGCTGATTCATCCATACCCCGTTTTGCCGCATGTGCTTTGATGGGTACAGGCATTACCGGAACGGTGCAGGGCTATGAGAAGGGGATTGAGCAGAAAATTAATTTCATAGGCAGAAATCCTGAGATGCCCGAAGAGAGTGAACGAGACTACGGCAGTTTCATTGCTGAAGTAAACAAGCTTCTGGAGAAGGAAAAATGTCTTCACGAGAAGGCAAATATAGAGTTTTATGACACATGCAATGACAGCCTGATTGTCTGCAGAAGAAGGGATGTAGAAGGGGGCAGTATTTTAATAGCAGTCAATCTCGATATCTATAATACTCATCATCTTGATTATCCTATTATCGGTGGTGCCGATACAGTTCTGAATGAAAGAGCAGAGGTGGCACATGACAGAAATGATGATAGAATACATATAAAACTTGAGGCATGCGGCGTGTGTGCAGTAAGGACAGGAAGATGAAAAAAATATTAATGGTAACGAGTGAAACCGTTCCTTTCGCAAAAACAGGCGGATTAGCAGATGTTGTGACGGCTTTGTCGATAGAGCTGCGTAAAATGGGGCATGATGTCCGGATTTTAATGCCGCGCTACTATCACATCGACCGTGAGGGCTTTAAAAAGCATGCTGAAGCCCTCGGTATTTGGCTTGGTAAGGGCGAGGAGTGGACTGCAGTCTATGAAGGAATCCTTCCTGATTCCGATGTGCCGGTCTATTTTCTCGATCATGAAAGGTTTTTCGGCCGCGACGGCATATACGGACATCGTGCTGATGAGGGTTTTAAAGACAATGCGGCAAGGTATTCACTCTTGTCGCGCGGTGCATTTCAACTCTGCCGAATGCTGCACTGGATTCCAGATGTAATTCATACTCATGACTGGCCCTCCGCTCCGGCGTGCTATCTTTTGAAAAAGGAAGAGCAGAACAGCGGCTTTGCCGACACTAAGGGTATACTGACAATTCATAATATCGGATACCAGGGTGTTTTTTCACTCGACGATGCCAGGTATCTTCAGCCCGAAATCGATATGCTTAACCTGTCGACACTTGAGTTCTCAGGAGCGCTTAATTTTTTGAAATCAGGAATTATAACAGCAGATAAGATTACAACTGTATCACCGACCTATGCCGAAGAAATTAAACGACATGATTTCGGTTTTGGTATGGACGGACTGCTTAATTACCGCAATGAGGATCTGTCCGGAATCCTGAACGGCGTTGACTACAGCGAATGGAACCCGGAGACCGATAAATATATTGAACCTGATAATTTTTCGGTAAAAAAGATCAGCGGAAAGGCTGCAGTAAAGAAAAAGCTGCAGAAAGAAATGGGGCTTGAGGTAAAACAGAAAACTCCGTTAATTGGAATCGTCACAAGGCTTGTTGATCAAAAGGGAACTGTCGAGCTTTTTTCACCAGGCAGCGGTGCGATATACTCAATATGCCGGGACATGAATGTCCAGGTTGTTGTATTAGGTTCAGGAGATTCCTGGTGTGAAGAAGAACTAAATTCCCTTTCCGAAAAACTGCCGAATTTCGCAGTTTATATTGGCTATAACAACAGACTGGCGCATATGATAGAGGCAGGCAGTGATTTTTTCCTCATGCCCAGCCGCTACGAACCCTGTGGTTTGAACCAGATTTACTCACTGGCATACGGAACCCTTCCTATTGTGCGAAATACCGGCGGATTAGCCGATACCGTTGAAAATTACAATCCTGAAAACGCTGACGGAACAGGTTTCGTTTTTGATGATCTGCGGCCGGATGTAATCTACAATGTAGTGAAATGGGTTGTGGAAACCTGGGAAGAAAAGCGTGAGAATATCCGCAAGATGCGTGACCGTGCAATGAAAAAACGTTTTACCTGGGAAAGCTCTGCCTTAGAGTATCTTAAAGTTTACGAGGATTGATCAGAGTATCAATCTTCAATTTTCAGCAAATCCTCATCATCAAGATAAAGTTCAGGCTGGGGCAGTATTTCTCCGCTGACAAGTTTATTCGCTATAACGAGCAGCTGCTTCGAATAGACTGATGCGGGATTTGTGATTACAACCGGACTGCGGTTAAAGATTGACATCTGTACTTCCCGGTCTTCAGGCAGCGGGCCGAGAAACTCAAGATCGATGCCGATATTTTTACGGGTTATATCCTGAAGTTTGAGTCCAAGCTCAATGCTCTCCCGGTTTTCAACCCTGTTGACTATAACCCATGGATGAAATTCTTTTATTTTTTCAGCAGCAGCCTGGCCGGACATATATGAATGGGCGGTGAGTTCATTTATCAGATCACCGGCGAATGAGCGTCCAGAGCCCTCAAGTTTGATATTGATAAAATTATATATTATCTCACGTTCCGGGCTTTTTGGTTTGAAGGACCTGAAGAGCATACGGAAAACTGCTGTCTTTATAAAGGAATAGGCATTGAGTACAGATGTTGTCTCCGGTGATGTGAAAATAATGCCGTAGGGTGAAAGCAGGAAAAAATCTACCGTATTGTAGGTGGAACCGGCCCCGAGATCGAGGAGAACAAAATCAGCATCAATCTGATTAATCTGTTTGATTATTTTCTTTTTTGTAAAAAAGGGCAGATTGCCTGTTCCCGGATTGAGGGTGTCACCGGGTATTAAAAAAAGATTATCAATATCTGTCTCAAAAATAAGATCTTCAATAGAATTTTCCTGCTTATTAATTAGAGAACTTATACCCGAATTACGATTCTTTATACCGAGGCAGGTGTGCAGATTGCTTCCACCGAGGTCTAAATCAATCAGCACGGTTTTCTTTCCTGACCTGGCAAGCATGATTCCAAGGTTAGCCGTAAAAATTGTTTTGCCTACGCCGCCTTTTCCTGATCCTATGGGTATTACAAAGCTCATATCAACATCATATTTCTCTTAAGGTTCTTTTGCAATTAAAAAATTGAATAATATCATTTCTTATTCTAAAATAGAGCTATGAAGATAATCGCATTTGACGGCAGTCCGAGAAAAAACAGCAACAGCGCCATGATGCTTAAGGCATTTATTAAAAAACTTGAAGAGGGGGATGAAATAAAATACTATAAAACCGATGACCTTGATTTACAGCCCTGCCGGGGCTGTGTGATGTGCAACGCGTTAAAAAGCTGCATTATCAGAAAAGATTACTGGCAGGTATTGTCAAAAGAGATCCTTGAGGCAGATGTGCTCGCTTTTTCATCCCCGATTTATTTTCATCATACTACATCATCAATGAAAAAACTTATCGACAGGTTTCGTTCCTTTATAAATGTACAGATAACTGAAGATGGAATAATCCACAGGCCTCATGAAAACTGGAGTAAAAAGTTCTTTCTGTTTACCGCACACGGCTCATCCTCCACCGAAGATGCGCAGCCGCTGGTTGATCTGTTTAATTTTATTATTGAAAGCCTCGGGGACGGAAATGAGTTAAAATATATAAATGCTGTAAGACTTGCCGCATCGGGCCAAATACGATTTAATGAAGAACGGCTGAAACAGATCTATGGGAAACTTGGTCTTCCAGAGAATCTTGCCTCGGAAGACCTGAAAAAAAACGAAGAATGGCTTAAAACCGCCGAACATTTTGCGGAGGAACTTTATGTATGATATTGAACAATCGCTTGATAAACAGATTCTTGAACAGAATAAATCACGGCCGACCGTTTTTATTACGGAAGCAGGTGAGCCGAGACTTCTGGAAGCGATCTGCTATCTGACAAAATATATAAGACCGGTAATACCGGCGAAAGAGAAGGATATCCGGCTTGTCTTTGAGCGGGAGCTTTCACATATAGATAAGAGTCGGCTTGATTATATGCTGTCTCAGACTTCTTTCCTCGAGATTAAAAATGAAAAAAAACTTCTTAAATGTTTTGCTGAAGAGTATATCGCCGCAGAAGCGGAAGAAGGAAACACCATCTCAATGAGTGATGCTGAAAAAACTGTTTCAGACCCCTGCGTCTTCGGAATTTTTTCGGTCAGATTGAAACACGCTGATCTCGTAGTCGGAGGAAGCACTCATGAACCGGTCACATATTTCAGACCGGTTATCAAATATCTTAAAACGCAAAAGGTCTGCAGTGAAACAGGGGTGTTCGTTCTGCCGGATGAAAATCATGAAAAGATCTATTCGAAGAATATTATCGTGTTCGGTGATGTAGGGGTTAACGGAAGCATGACCCCTGAGACCCTGGCGCATATCGCGGTAGATACCTGCACAATCGCTCGTAATATTATCCCTGAGACGGTTCTGCCTGAGATTCAGGGGGCAATGGTTTCATATTCAAATCACGGCTCAGATGAGGGACCTTCTCCGATTCTTGTAAAACATGCCTCAGAACTCGTCCCTTCTCTGCTTAAAGAATATAAAAAACAGGATGAGCGCTATGGTTCAATACTTATTGAAGGTGAGGTAAAGGTTAATGTCGCTCTTTCACACCGTTCTGCACGGTATTACAACAAAGGGACTGAAGATGACTGGGATGGTCCGGCAAATGTTATTATCTGTCCAAATCTGGACATGGGCAACCTTCTGTACCATCTGTACGCTACAAGATTCCCCGAAGCAAAGAAATTCGGTATCATTTCAGGAATAGGCTTTTCAGCAGTAGACCTAGCCAGAGACTGTACTTCTGATGATATCAGACTTGGGGTGAAGGCGACCATCCTTAATCTGCTGAAGAAAGAAAACTGGGAAAAAACCCCCGAGGATACCTTTTTCAAACGATACCGCATTCTTTCGATAAATCCGGGCTCTACATCTACCAAGGTGAGCGTGTTCGAGGGAGAATATGAAATCTTTTCTGAGGAGCTGAATCATTCTGCTGAAGAATTAAAGGAGTTCGACGGGCAGCCGGTTAGCAGTCAATATGAATACCGTAAGAAAATGATACTTGATTTCCTTGAAAAGAACAATTTAAAAATTGCAGATTTTGATGCTGTAGCTGGACGCGGCGGGCTTATTAAACCGATTGCTCACGGCACCTATGCAGTTAACTCTGCCATGATAAGGGATCTTAAAGCGGGGGTAGGCGGCGAGCATGCATCGAATCTGGGCGCCATCATTGCTGATAACCTAGTCAAAGGCCGCGATCTGAATGCATACATCGTTGACCCCGTTGTCGTTGATGAAGTAGAAGAGAAGGTAAAGATAACCGGTGTCGGAGAAATAAAGAGGTTTGTCATCAGCCACGCGCTTAATCAGATTGCCTCGGCAAGAAGATGGGCAGCAGAACAGGAAACATTTTATGAAAATATAAATGTTATTGTGGCTCATATGGGCGGAGGCATAACTGTCGGCGCACACTGCAGGGGGCGGTATGCTGATGTAAATAACGGATTAAACGGTGAAGGGCCGTTCACCCCGCAGCGTTCGGGCAGTCTGCCTGTCGGTCAGCTTATTGATCTATGTTTCTCCGGTAAATACACCGAGGCACAGCTTAAGAAACTTAATCTCGGGGCAGGCGGTTTAATTGACCTTCTCGGAACAAATGATCTGCGCGAGGTAGAGCAGATGATTGAGGGAGGCAACGATAACGCAGCACTCGTTTTTGAAGCGCTTATCTATCAAATTTCAAAAGAGATAACATCGCTGATACCGGCATTCGGCGGAGAATCGATCGATCACATTATTCTTACAGGCGGCATGGCCCGTTCAGAAAAGCTTGTAACCGGTATCAGCAAAGTGGTAAATACTCTGGGCTGCGGGGTGACGGTTTATCCCGGTGAGAATGAAATGCAGGCTCTTGCCGAAGGAGTAATCAGGGTGCTTCAAGGGAAAGAAGCGGTAAGAACATATACAGGATAAGAAAGACCGCCCTCAACGAGCGGCCTTAGATAAGCTTTAATTAAATTACATTCTCAGCGGTAATCTCTTCCCATTTGATAGAATGTTTAACCTTGCGTTTCTTATCGGTATAACCGGTATGAAGAAGATGATGGGCCTTGTGCGACTGACGAATCGGGAGGCTCTTATCAACCTCATAAAAACCCTGCTGGCGAACTTACTTATTGTCCTGATATTCACCCTTGATTCTCGGTTGACCGCCGCCTGAGATACATCCGCCGGGGCAGGCCATAACCTCGATGAAGATATAATCATCCACTTCACCTTTTTTCATTTTTTCAAGTATGTCCCGGGCGGCTTTAAGGCCTGTTGCAATACCTACTTTTACCCGGCCGTAGTCACCGCCAAGGTCCAGTTCTGCCTCTCGGAAGCCTTCAAGGCCCCTCACAGCCTTAATATCTATACCCTCGAGTTCTTTACCGTTTACTACGGCATAGACAGTTCTGAGGGCCGCCTCCATAACACCTCCGGTTGCGCCGAATATAACGGCGGCACCGGTATATTCACTCATCCAGTGGTTGTCATATTCTGAACCCTTAATATCGGCAAGCCAGACGCCTTCACGTTTCAGCAGTCTTGAAAATTCTCTAGTTGTGAGAACCACATCGACATCATACAATGAACAATTGTCTGATGTATGACTGACACAGCACTGATAGAGATTTGAGAAAAAATTATTGGCTTAAATACTGGTAAAATAACGATAATGGATTTATTCTTATATATATGACTATAAAGGGAGTAATTATGAAAAAAATTGTCTTAGTATTAATAGTGTTTCTGGTGTCAGCCTCCGTTTTCGCTCAGAATATGAATACAGTGACCGTAAAAAATGAAACTGGTTATACTATAAATTATATTTATTTATCACCCTCAGCCTTCGATGACTGGGAAGATAATTTTCTAGGCGATGATGTACTCGAGGATGGTGATTCTGTAGAATTTTATTTAGATCGTGAAATTGACCAGGATGAAATTATTTATGATCTGCAGGCGGTAGACGAGGATGATGATTACTATACTATGTATGAGGTTGATATTACCGAGTATCCGGTTGTAAGCATCACGATGGATGCATATGACGGCGGCGAATATGATGATTACGATGATTATGACTATAGCGGCTATGAAAACGGTTATAACGAGGGGTACAGCGAGGGTTATAAGCAAGGTTACACAGAAGCGTTCAGAGATGCATATCTTGAGGGGTTCAGGGCTGCAATGGAATTGGATCGTTCAGCATCCTATGAAGAAAATGGTTCCGGAGCATCCAGTCCGGGGGGCTGGAGATAGATAATTCTGCAATGAGCAGATAATTGAATAGTGCACAAATGTCAAAGTGCCTCAGAATGTAACAATTTCTGCGGCACTTTTTTTATTCTAATAGAGAAGGGCTGAACGGCCCCAGTAATAATTTTCTTCTTTAACGACGTCAATTTCAGGAAATTTATATTCGAGAATATCATTGTCGTCACAGATATAGACACCGTTTTCGATGACTTGAAAAGAGAATGATTCAACATGTGAACGGTCCACAGTCTTGTTTGTTTTCCCTTTATCGCCGGTTACTGAAGCTATACAATTAAGGATGTGAGGAATCTTGTTGTCATACATTCCTCCGATGTTTCCGGAGTGTTCCGGATTGTCAAAATCAGGAATTTTCATGTCGGCAAAAACAATTTTCGGAACGGATACTTTCTTGTCCCTGCTTGTAATATTCTTTGAAAAATCTTCAGGGTCAAGAACACTTACAATCACAGGGTTGACCGGACATAATTCCTGATATATATAGTATTTACGTCCATTGATACTTTCACGGTAGATATCTTTCTCAAGCCGAAGTACTCTACCGTCCCTGGTGGTCAGATACATCCCTCCCATCTTTTCCAGGGGAATATTTTCAAGTGTTCTGTAAACAGAAAGATAAACAGAATGTTTGGGGTTTCCATTCGGATGTGCTACACATTTTTCCTCAGCGTAGTCCCAATCAAAATCGCTGTCGAATCCTCCTTCCACTTCCAGAAAAATAATCTGTTCGGCGGAACCTTTTTTTGAACCTGTTGCCATATAAGCACCGAATTGTTCAGGACCCAGTTGGGAAGCAATTAAAGCTTCAGTAGGGAAAATTGAAAGATAATAATGTAAACTCATAACTCACTCCTCACCTATTAATACAATAAGTACAGTATTTATTTAAAGTCAATAGAAAAAAAAGTCAAGATATAAACAAAAAAAATAGACATATGTGCAAAAAGTCTTGAATTTCTTTTAACAAGCTTATATTGTCAAAGTAGAGTTGTGTATTTATGAAGGAGATCGCATATGGTTAATTTGTTATATCTGCCGCTCGCAGCAGGTGTATTGTCATTGTTTTTTGCATTTTACAAATTCAAGTGGGTCGGTAAACAGTCGCCCGGTAATGAAAAGATGATTGAAATAAGCAGCGCAATCAAAGACGGTTCAATGGCCTTTCTCAAGCAGGAGTATAAGGTTCTTCTTCTTATTGCTGTAGCCGTTGCAATCCTTGTAACCCTGCCGGAAAGAGGATTTCTGAAGCTTGTTGCATTATCCTTCGGTGTTGGAGCTTTGTTTTCAGGACTAGCAGGATTCATCGGAATGAAGGCTGCTACAAATGCTAATTCACGAACCACTGAAGCTGCGAGGCAGGGTATTGTCCCTGCATTACGTGTCGCATTTAACGGCGGAAGCGTTATGGGGCTCAGCGTAGTCGGTCTTAGTATCATCGGTCTATCCGGCTTAATGATAATATATACTAAGTTCTTTGGAGCAGACATCGTTTCACTGAATGATACTGTTATTCCCATCCTTTCAGGATATTCGCTCGGAGCAAGTCTTGTTGCTCTTTTCGCAAGAGTCGGCGGAGGGATATTTACAAAGGCTGCAGATGTTGGTGCCGACCTCGTAGGCAAGGTTGAAACCGGCATTCCAGAAGACGACCCGAGAAATCCTGCAACGATCGCTGATAACGTAGGAGATAATGTTGGTGATGTTGCCGGTCTTGGATCAGACCTCTGTGAATCATATATAGGCTCTATTATCGGTGCGGTAACACTCGGCGGCACAATCGGGAATGCTGAACTTGTTTATCTGCCGCTTATAATTGCAGGACTTGGAGTTATTGTTTCGATGATAGCAACAGCCTTTGTCAGAACAAAGGAAGGCGGAAATCCGCAGTCTGCTCTTAACTTCGGTACTATTGGTGCTGCGGTTGTTATGGTAATCGCATCAGCCCCTGTGATTTTATTTCTTGCCCCCAAAACTTTTATAGCAGGCGGTCAGACTTATACAAATATGGGAATTTTTTATGCCATTATCGTAGGTCTTCTCTCAGGTGTTTTAATTGGAATAATAACTGAATATTATACAGCCGACGGCAAAAAACCTGTTCTTGATATCGCACGTCAATCACAAACAGGCGCGGCCACATGTATTATCAGTGGTATTGAGAAGGGGATGCTTGCCACCGGACTTCCGGTAGTCATGCTTTCTATCGGTATCTATGTTTCTTACCTTGCAGCCGGTCTTTACGGTATTGCATTCGCAGCTCTCGGTATGCTCGCGACCACTGGTATTCAGCTTGCAGTTGATGCTTACGGACCGGTTGCAGACAATGCAGGCGGATTGGCTGAAATGGCGCAACTTCCCGCTGAGGTTCGTGAAAGAACTGATAAACTCGATTCAGTCGGAAATACTACTGCTGCAATAGGAAAGGGCTTCGCGATAGGTTCAGCTGCATTTACGGCGCTGTCATTATTCGTCGCTTTTAAAGAAAAAGCAGGTATAGAGGTTATCGATGTTACCAAGCCGATAGTTGTATGCGGCCTTCTAATCGGCGGTATGCTGCCCTATGTATTCTCTTCATTTGTCATCGGTGCGGTCGGCCGCGCTGCTTTTAAGATGATTGAAGAGGTCAGGCGGCAGTTTCGTGAGCTACCGGGAATTCTAGAGGGAACAGATAAACCTGATTACGTCAGCTGTGTAGATATTGCTACTCAGGCTGCGATTAAAGAAATGGTTATCCCGGGTATTTCTGCAGTAGTTATTCCGGTTATCATCGGTTATGCAGCCGGCCCCGAAATGCTTGGAGGAGTTCTCGTTGGAGTTACTGTTTCAGGTATAATGCTGGCACTTTTTATGGCAAACTCAGGCGGAGCCTGGGATAATGCCAAGAAATATATTGAATCAGGTAATTACGGAGGAAAAGGTTCAGAAGCTCATAAGGCCGCGGTTATCGGCGATACAGTAGGGGATCCGTTCAAGGATACTGCAGGGCCTGCAATGGATATTGTTATCAAACTGATGACAATTGTAGCACTTATTATTGTTGGAAATATATCCTAGGCTGCATTCTGGCTCAGCACAGCATGCTGAGCCAGCATTCTTTGAAAACATTCAGTTCGTTCAGAATGCGATCTTCCATGTTTTTACAGGCACAGGCATCACCTATTGATGAACTCATTTCATACTCAGCAAGCAGGTTCGCTGTTTGCAACCCGCCAAATTCAATAACAAATTCCTTCATTTCAGCTACGTGATTAGAAACAATGCTGTTTTTGCATATTTGGAGTCTGCGCCCTTTAAATGCAGTCTTCAGATTGGTTAAGAGGCATGTGTACCGATCAAGAAAAAGGGTTGTGACCGGAACTATGGTATTACAATTGGTTAATACATTATTGAAGTCAATTACCATGGTTTAATCTTAATAAACCATGGTAACGATTTCAAGCTTTATATCGAAGATTCGGTTCTTTTACAGCCTTTACCTCATCGGGTCTGCAGACAGGCGTTGTCTCGGGGAAATAATGAAATCGATCAGGGTCACTATCAGCAAGATCTGCAATCTTAAAGAGGGCATCAACAAATGCATCAAGTGTTTCCTTTGATTCAGACTCTGTGGGCTCAACCATAATGGCTTCTTTAACATTCAGAGGAAAATAAACAGTCGGCGGATGAAATCCGCTATCTATGATCGCTTTAGCTAAATCATGGGCTTTGACGCCCTTATCGGCAAAATCCTTGGCCGAGATCACAAATTCGTGAAGTGTTCCCTCAGAAAAAGGTATACTAAAACGTTCGCCCAGTCGCTCTTTAAGATAATTCGCATTAAGCACAGCGTTCTCACTTGCAGATAAAAGTCCGTCTCTACCCATAAAGAGAATATAGGCATATGCACGAAGTAGTATGCCGAAATTACCATAGAACGGAGATATGTAACCTATTGATTCAGGTTTATGATAATCAAGGGCATAGGTTCCGTCCTCCCTCATTATAATTCTTGAGGTG